>NZ_JMFG01000023.1 GCF_000687145.1 Thermoanaerobaculum aquaticum | reverse complement strand
GCTGCCTCCCGACCGAACGTCCGTTCGGTACTATGGAACACCGTCAGGCTCGCTTGCCTTGCCCGCCCCCGCGGCCGCCAAGCGGCGGCCCCGCAGGAGCCACCGGCCCGGGGTGCGGGGGGCTTGACATGAGCCTGACGGTGTTCCATAGTACCGAACGGACGTTCGGTCGGGAGGCAGCATGGCGGTTTCGGAAAGCCGCAACGCATCAGCCGAAGAGGTCCTGAAGGCGGCGCTGGAGCTTTTTTCCCGGCAAGGCTACGGCGCCACCACCATGCGGCAAATTGCCGAAAAGGCCGGCACCTCGCTGGGCAACGTGTACCACCACTTCAAAAACAAGGAAGAGATCTTCGCCACCTTGCTCAACCGCTACTTTCAAGTGCTCCTGGACCCGAATTTGCGCCTGAACCAGGTGTTTGCCAGGGCCGCCTTTCCCGAGGATTTGGAGGAAATGGCGGCGGCCATTGAAGAAGTGGTGGACCGCTTTGGCCGCGAAATCATGCTGATTTACATTGATGTCATCGAGTTTTCCGGCAAGCACGTGCGCTGGTTTTACGAGACCATGGCCGAGCGCTTCCACCGCATTTACGACGAGCCGTTAAAGGCGCGAAAGGAGCGGGGCGAGCTCGGGGAGGTGGACCCGGTTTTTGCGGTGATGCTCTCGGTTCGCTGGTTTTTCTACTTCTTTACGGTGGAAAAGTACTTCGGCGTGCCCATGCACTTTGGCATGGACCCCCATCAGGCGGTTCACGAGTTCATCAAGGTTTTGCGCTGCGGGCTGTTGCCCCGGGGGGAGCCGTGTCCCCAAGGTCAGCAACCCGCCCAGAAAAGCAAGGCGAAAGGAAGGAGGGCAAGGTCATGAGAAGGCATCGGCTTGCGGTTTTCTTGCTTTGTGCCGTTGCGGCCCTGCCGGCAATGGCCCAGGTGAGCTCCGCCACCCTGGAAGTGCTGGCGGTGGACGAGCAGGGTTTGGCAGTGCCCGGTGCCAGCGTGGAGGTGACCTCGCGGGAAACTGGGATCACCCGCCGGGGGGTCACCGACGCCTACGGCCTGGTGCAGGTGGCTTCCCTGGCTCCGGGAAGTTACAACGTGCGGGTGGAGATTTCCGGCTTTGCACCGGTCCTTGAAGAAAACGTGGTGCTGTTCGTGGGGCAAAGGGTGCGGGTGAAGGTCACGCTCAAGCCGCAACTCAAGGAAGAGGTGACGGTGACCGCCCAGGTGCCGCTGGTGGACGTCTACAAGGCGGACACCTCGGCTAACATCGTGCCGGAGCAAATTGAAAAGCTGCCGGTGCCCGATCGGGACTTCCAGCGCCTGGCGTTTTTGGTGCCGGGGGTGCAGCGGGAGCGCGGCGAATTCCGGTTCATCACCGGGGCTCCGGTGCTGGGAGCCGGCGGCAACGCCTCGGGAGCCACGATTCTGGTGGACGGCGTGGACCTCACCGACCAGGCGTTGGGTTTGGCACGCACCCGCTTTTCCCAAGACGCCATCCGCGAATTCCGGGTGATTACCAACCGCTTTGATGCGGAAATTGGTGGCTCTTCCGGTGGTGCCATGAGCATCATTACCAAATCGGGAACCAACGAAGTGGCGGGAAGCGTCTTTGGTTTTTACCGCGCCGATGATTTGCGGGCCCGCGGGCGTTTGGAGCAAGGCACCCAGGATTTTTCACGCTACCAGACCGGCTTCACGTTGGGCGGGCCGATTGTCCGGGATAAGACCCACTACTTCGTTTCCCTGGAGTACATCAACGAGGACAATATTGCCCTGTTCCGGCCTCAGGGCGCGTTCAAAAACCTCGCCAAAGACGTCTCCCATCCCTTTAACCAAACGCTGTTTCTGGGCTCGCTTTCCCACGGTTTGCGGGAAAACCAGCTGCTCAACCTCAAGCTGGTGGGTGAGCGGTACCGGGAGAACAACTTCCGCGTGGGTGGGGTGGCCGACGAGTCGGCGGGCATGGACCTCAACCGCGACAACTGGAACTTCACCGCCGGGCATTCCTGGGTGATTTCCGAAAAAAAGCTCAACAACCTCTACCTGCAAGCGGGCCGCAAGCAGTTTGATGAGCCCAACAACTCCCAGTCCATGGCCGAGTACTTCACCTTTGGAACAACGCTCATTACCGGTGCCAACATCGTGGGCGATCAAAAGATGACCGGCGATTACCTGGAGCTGCGGGACACCTACCAGGTTTACCTGAGCTCTGACACCTGGGGTTCCCACGATGTGAAGCTCGGGTTTTCCTACCAGCGCATTGAGGAGGACTGGCACTACCCGGTTTTCCCCCACGGCGTGATGTTTTGGCTCACCGATTCCCGCCTTGTCCCGTTCCGCTACGACTACGGGGTGGGCGATCCCGATCTTTCCATTAGCACCAACCTTTACGGGGCCTTTGTGCAGGATACCTGGCGGCTCAGCCCGCGCGTGACCATCACCGCGGGCTTGCGCTACGACTACGACACCGACGGCAACAACCCGGATTTCACCCATCCTTTGTACCCGCAAAAGCGCAAGACCGACAAGGATAACTACCAACCGCGGGTGGCCTTTGTGTGGGACTTTTCCGGCGATGGGCATACCGTGATTCGGGGCGGTGCTGGCCGCTTTACCGGCCGCTACCTGCTCATCCCCGCGTTTATCGAGCAGCAGCAAAACGGCATCACCGGCTACACGCTTTACACCCGCCTGAACGGCGCCCTCTTTGGTCTCCCCCAGTTTGCCCTTGACCCCAACAACCCCCGCAATACCGGGCTGTTGCTTCCCCCCAACATTGCGCTTTTGGAGCCGTCTCTGGAAGCACCGGAATCCGACCAAGCCAGCATTGGCTTTACGCATCGGCTTGGCAACTCCGGGCTTTTCCTGGATGTAGACGCCATTTGGGTGGAAGGCGACAAGGAAATCATCGTTCGTGACGTGAACTTCAAGGGCAACGCCACCGGCGGCCGCTTCTTCCCCCAGTACACGCAAATCAACATGTACACCAACGACGGCCGCTCCAAGTACAAGGCGGTAACCATGGCTCTTTCCGGCTTCCTCAAAGGCGGCCATTTGCTTTCCGGTTCCGTCACCTGGGGCCACAAGAAGAACATTGCCGACGACTTTTCGCCGGCTCTGTTGGACTACCCCTCGGATCCGGCCAACATTGAGGCGGAATGGGGCCGAGCCCGCAGCGACGAGCGCTGGCGCCTGGTGGTTTCCGGCATCTTCAAGCTCCCCTGGGGTGTTTCCGTGGCGCCCATGTACGAGTACGGCTCAGGGCAGCCCTGGAACCGGCGCCTGGGCTACGACTACAACGGCGATGGGCGCTTTTCAGACCGCGCTGCGTGGGTCAAGCGCAACAGCGAGGATGGCCCCATTTACCGTAACTTCAACTTGCGGATCACCAAGACCTTTGCCTTGGGTGGCGTGAACCTGGATGTCATTGCCGAAGGCTTTAACCTCTTCAACAACGTGAACTACAACGTGAACAGCGTGGACAGCGCCGAATTCCTGTCGGGGCCCACTTTGGCGAACCGCAATCAGCCGTTCGTGCGCAACCCCCACTTCGGCCAGTACACGGCTACCTTGCCGCCGCGGGAAATCCAGCTGGGTTTGCGGGTCACGTTTTAAGGCCAGCAAGGGGAGGGGCGGCCAGCCCCTCCCCGCTTATCTTCTTGGAGGTCCAAAATGATTGCCACAGGGCTTGCAGGAAAGGTTGTGGTTGTCACCGGTGGAGCCGCAGGTATCGGTAAGGCCACGGCTTTGGCGTTTGCTGCCGAAGGCTGCCGGGTAGCGGTGTGGGATGTGGATCCCCGGGGGGAAGAGGTAGCCGCGGCGTGCCAGAACGCTGGCGGTGAGGGCCGGTTTTTCCGAGTGGATGTGACGCAGGCAAGCGAGGTGGAAGAGGCCACATCCCGGGTGGTTTCGCTTTGGGGCGGAGTGGACGTGCTGGTGAACAACGCCGGCATCGTGCGGGATGGGCAGCTGGTGAAGTTCAAAGACGGCCAGCTGGTGGGCACCATGACCGATGAACAGTGGGAGGCAGTCATTGGCGTGAACCTTCGTGGCGTGTTCAACTGCACCCGCGCGGTGGCCAAGGTGATGGTGCCCCGGGGGCGCGGCGTGATCTTGAACGCCTCCTCGGTTGTGGGGCTTTACGGCAACTTTGGGCAAACCAACTACGTGGCTTCCAAAGCCGGTGTCATTGGCATGACCAGGGTCTGGGCCCGGGAGCTGGGGCGCTACGGCATCCGCGTCAACGCCGTGGCTCCGGGCTTTGTGAAAACCGAAATTTTGGCCTCCATGCCGCCAAAGGTCCTGGACGAAATGGTGAGCCACACCCCGCTGCGCCGCATGGGGCAGCCGGAAGACATAGCCCAAGCCTACCTGTGGCTGGCTTCCGAGGCCGCTTCCTTCGTGACCGGTGCGGTGCTTTCGGTGGACGGGGGCCTGGTGGTGGGCACCTGAAGGGGGAACCTATGGGGCGATACGCGCAAATTACCGGTGCAGGCATGTACCTTCCCCCCCGGGAAGTCACCAACGACGAGCTGCGGGCCAAGTTCGATGCGGCCTTTCCGGAGTTTGTGGACAAGATGGAAGCTTCCTCGGGGATCCGCGCCCGGTTTTGGGCCCCGGAGGACTGGGCCACCTCCGATGTGGCGCTCCCTGCGGCCCAATACGCCCTCAACGCTGCGGGTAAAAAACCCGAAGATGTGGACCTCATCATCCTGGGCACCGACTCCCCGGATTACATCACTCCGGCGACTTCGGTGGTGCTCCAGCACAAGCTGGGAGCCAAAAACGCCGGCACCTTTGACGTGGGCTGTGCCTGCGCGTCGTTTCCCACGGCCCTGGCTGCGGCTGCGGGTATTATTGCCACCAACTCAGCCATCAACACGGTGCTAGTCGTAGGCGTGTACCTCATGCACAAGCTGGCGGACCCCAACGACCCCATGATCTTCTTTTACGGCGACGGCGCTGGGGCCTTTGTGCTGGAAGCCCGGGAGGGCGAGCCGGGCAAAGGGTTTTTGGCATCGGCTTTCCTGGCGGACGGTTCCTACCACCGCCACTGGGGCATTTACTCCGGCGGGACGTTTGAGCCGGCTACCGTGGAGTCGGTGCACGCGGGACGCACCAAGGTGCGGCTCATCGAGCGCTATCCCCCCGAAGTCAACCACGAAGGCTGGCCGAAGCTGGTGCGGGAGGTGACCCACCGGGCGGGGGTGGCGCTTGCCGATGTGGACGTGGTGCTGTTCACGCAGGTGCGCAAGCCTTCCATTGAGCTGGTGATGGAAACCTTGGGGCTGCCGCTTGCCAAAACTCACACCATCATGGAAAAGTGGGGCTACACCGGCTCCGCCTGCATCCCCATGGCGTTCGTGGACGCGGTGGCACAAGGGGTCATCCGACCCCATCAGCTGGTGGTGATGGTGGGCTCCGGCGTGGGTTACAACCAAGCGGCGGTGGCTTTTCGCCTGGAGGAGCTGTGGCCACACACCTAAAGATCCTGCTCCTGCTTGTTTTTCTCGTGCTCGTCGGGCTGGGTGCAGGCGCCTACCTGCTGTTTCGCCACCCCCTGGCCGTGAACGCCGCTCGAGAACGGCTTTCCTTAAGGCTTTCCGGCCTCAAGCCTGTGGATGTGGCGACGTCAGTGGGGACGGTGCGGGCTTTTGTGGGCGGCTCCGGTCCTACCGTGGTTTTCCTCCACGGCGCCGGCGATCAGGCCGGGACCTGGTCCCGGGTGGTGCCTGGGCTTGCCAGCCGGTTTCGGCTCATCGCTTTGGACCTGCCGGGGCACGGCGGCTCGCAGCCCAGGACCGGCCCCTTGCCCATGGACGTGGTGTTTCAGGGCACCCGGCAGGCGCTGCAGCAGCTGTGCCCTGAAGAACCGGTGACGGTGGTGGGCAACTCGCTGGGGGCGTGGCTGGCGTGCCTTTTGGCGCGGGAGGAAAAGCGCGTGGCAAAGGTGGTTTTGGTCAACGGCGGGCCCATCCAGGGGCACTACTTGGGACCCACGCTGGCGCCCAAAACCCGGGAAGAAGCCTGGGAGGTCATGAAGGTGCTCATGGGGCCTTCCGGGGCGGCCATCCCTGGGTTCATCTTGGATGACGTGGTGCGGGCCGGCCAAGCCGGCCCCATTGCCCGGCTCTTGCAGGCCCTCAACTCCTGGGAAAACTACGTCTGGCAAAAGGAAGAGCTCGGGAAAGTGACGGTGCCGGTGTTTTTGCTTTGGGGCGAAGAGGACCGCCTGTTTGACCGCACCTACGCCCAAAAGCTTTTGGATGCCTTCCCCCACGCCCAAGCGGACTGGCTTGCCGGATGCGGCCACATCCCCCAACGCCAGTGTCCCGCGGCTTTTTCCCAAAAGCTTCTGCAGCTTTTGTCAGCAGGGAGCTAAAGGCATGCTTTGCGCCGACCTCTTGGGGGAGCGCAGCCGCCTGACCCCGGAAAAGCAGGCGCTGGTAGACCTGCAGACCGGCCGTCGTTACACCTACCGCGAACTCAACGAAAGGGCCCGGTTCACCGCCGCCGCGTTTACGGTGCACCTTCACGTAGGGCCAGGCGACCGGGTAGCGGTGATTTTAAACAACCGCGTGGAGCTTTTGGACCTTTACTTTGCCGCTGCCAAGGCAGGGTTTGTCTTTGTGCCGCTCAACCCCCGCCTGGCGGTGCCCGAGCTGGTAAAGCTCTTGCAGCACGCGGAACCTTCGGTTTTGGTGTACGAAGCGGAAACCGCGGAAAAAGCCCAGGCGGCAGCAGAGCAAACCGGGCCTGTCCGCCTTGTTTGCCTGGACGAACCGGCACCTGCAGGCCACAAGTTGCTTTCTCGGCTGGTTTCCCAGGCCCCTGGGGACGTGGCGTTTCCGCCGGCCCGTCCTGAGGACCTCTTGGCCATCCTCTACACCTCGGGCACCACCGGCGAGCCCAAGGGCGTGATGATCCCCCACCGCATGGTGGCCTTTGACGCGTGGGCCACGGTGGTGGGCTGGCAGCTGCGGGAAGACGATGTCTCGCCCATCTACACGCCCCTTTACCACGCCGGCGGGCTTTCAGCCTTTCTTACCCCCATCATCAGCATTGGCGGCACCATCGTGCTCCATCGCGCCTTCGATCCCGAAGAGGTCTGGCGCGTCATGGAGGCGGAGCGCTGCACCGTGGCTTTGGGTGTGCCCACCATTTGGCGGATGCTGGCGGACCACCCGTCTTTTGCCTCGGTTTCCCTGGAGCACGTGCGCTGGTTCATTTCCGGCGGGGCCCCGCTGCCGGTGTCCCTCATCGAGCGCTACCGCCAGCGGGGGGTGGTTCTCCGCCAGGGCTACGGGCTGACCGAGGTGGGGGTGAACTGCTTTGCCATGACCAACCAGGACGCCTGGCGGAAGGCCGGCTCCATCGGCAAGCCCTTACCCTTCACTCACGCCAAAATCGTGGGCGAAGAAGGACGCGAGCTGCCCGCCGGGGAGGTGGGGGAGCTTTGCCTGGCTGGCCCTCACGTGTGCGCCGGCTACTACAAAAACCCCGAGGCTACCGCGCAAGTCCTGGATCACCAGGGCTTCTTCCACACCGGCGATTTGGCCTATTACGACGAGGACGGCTTCTTTTATATCGTCGGTCGCAAGAAGGAAATGTTCATCTCCGGCGGGGTGAATATCTTTCCTGCCGAAATCGAAGCGGTGCTGCTGGAGCACCCGCAGGTGGCCGATGCGGCGGTGGTGGGTGTCCCCGATGAGGTCTGGGGAGAAAAAGGCGTGGCCTTTGTGGTTCCCAAACCCGGCGCCGAGCTGGCCGCCGAAGCCCTGGTGGCGTTCTTGAAAGAAAGAATTGCAGCCTTTAAGGTTCCCAAGGCGTTTTGCTTTGTGGCGAGCCTCCCCCGCACCGCGTACGGCAAAGTGGTGCGGCGGGAGCTGGTCGCAGAGTGGCAAAGGAGGCCGGGATGAGCAAGAAGATTTACATTGCCGCCTACCACCAGTCCCCCTTTGGCAAGCTGGGCGCCCTGGGCATTCCGGAAATCGTTTCCCGCGCCGTTACGGAAGTGTGCCAAAGCATTGGTGTAGAGCCGGCGGTGTGCGATGTGGGCTCCATTGGCGCCGTGTGCAACATTGCCCTCAACGAGCAGGGCTTGCTTTCCGGCCTTATGGCTGAGGTCCCGGGCCTTGCCGGCAAGCCCATTGAAACCGTGGAAAACGCCTGTGCCACCGGCGGGCAGGCCATCCTCTCGGTGGCCTACAAGCTGCTTTTGGGCCTTGGTGATGTGGGCATTGCCGTGGGTTTTGAAAAAATGCGGGACGACCAGGGCAAAATGGACGGCAAAGCCATTGGCCGGGCCCTGGGCTTTTTCTCCCACCCTGAGGAAAGGATCGGCAAAACCTACGTCTTTCCCCACCTCTTTGCCGAAGTCATGGACCTCTACATGAAAACCTACGGGGTCACCGAGGAGGACCTGGCCCACGTGGCGGTGGTGGAGTACCAAAACGCCCAGCACAACCCTTACGCGCAAATGCGTGGCATCAAGCCCACCCTTGCGGACATCATGAAAATTGAGGGCGTGAACCGCTACGTCGTCGAGGGGCTTCCCTTAAAAACCTACGATTGCTCGCAAATTTCCGACGGCTACGCGGCGATAATTCTGGCCACCGAAGAGGGCTTGCGGCGGCTGGGGGTGGCCAGGCAGGACTGCGTGGAGCTTTCGGGCTACGCCCAGGCCACCGACCCCTTGCGCAAAGGCGTGCGGGACGTGCTCAAGCCCGCCGGCGCCTACAAGGCCATGAACACCGCCTACGCCATGGCCGGCGTCAAACCGGAAGACGTGGATGTAGCGGAAGTGCACGACTGCTTTACGGTCATGGGAGCCATTGGGGTGGAGGTGCTGGGCCGCGCCAAACCCGGCGAAGGGGCCGGCTACTGGAAGGAAGGCAAAGCCTCAGTGGGGGGCGAATGCCCGGTGAACACCTCGGGAGGGCTCATTGCCAAGGGCCACCCCATTGGCGCCACCGGCATTGCCATGGTCGGCTGGTGCGCCTGGCAGCTCCTCGGCAAAGTCCCGCCCGAACTGCAGGTAAAAAACGCGGAAATTGCCGCCACCTTCAACATCGGCGGCCCTATTTGCGCCTCCGTCTGCACGGTGCTGAAAAAGGTCACCTAGAAGCTGACTTTCCCCACGCTGGCCTCTGCGGGGGCAAGCCGTTTGGCGCACAGCAGAGAGCGATGTACGCGGTAGCCGCGTGGTTGCCGCGATTTCAGGGCGAATTGCCGGTCGTTCCCGAAGTGGTTTCCCGCTTTGCGCCGAGCCCTTCAGCGCGGCGTTGGTGTCAGGGCTCGGGTGGTAGCTCGCTTCCTCCGATTGGCAACATGCGGAGGCGAATGCGTTTCTCCTCGAAGACAGCGACACACCCAGATTCTACGGCTGCAGCGATGCTGGGCAAGTTTGCTAAAAGCAGTGCCACCTGTTCTTCCGGGCGTCGGCTGGAGGGGCGGCGGAACAAGATCACTGAGGGGTAGCGCTCTTGGCGAAGGGCCAAAAGGGTACCGAAGTCGGTGTCAGCCGAAAGCACAGCCCGGCCCTCTTTCGCGGCACGGTTGAACACCTCGATATCTTCAGCCTGTTGTAGCCCATAGTCGCGGACATGCACCGCATCAAAGCCGTGTCGCCGCAGTTGCTCCGCGACCACCGGTGACAGGGCGTTATCGACAAGAAACTTCACGACACAGCCAAAGGGAGCTCACGTTCCCGCACGGCCTCAGCGGCGTAACGAAGAGCCTCTTGGATGTCCTCCGGCTCCAGGTCGGGGTAGGCTTGCAGGATCTCAGCTTCCGACATACCGTCAGCCACCATGGCCACCACGGTAGCCACCGGGATACGCAAGCCGCGAATGCACGGCACCCCGCCCATCTGGTTGGGGTTTACGGTTATCCTTGTGAACCGCATCGTCATGGCCTCCGCCCACCTGTGCACAGCTATTCTACCTGCTTGCTGTCGGAAGCATTAAAGCCTGCAGGTAGGAGCCTTTCGGACAAGCCCCCCACAGAGATTTGGGTGAGAAGTCCTGAATTTGCCGTGGCCCTCAAACCCATTTGTGCTTTACCCTGCCCGGTGCTCAAAAGAGCCACTTGAAAACGCCAAGACGCACGCCACCAGGGGCGTAATGTCCGTTGTAGCCGCAACACCGGAACCGCGGCCAGCGGCTACCCTTTGCCGGCAAGCTCCCTCACCAGCGCCGCAGAGCCCAGCAAAAGGTACCGCCCGGCTGTCCAGTCCTTTCGGCGGGCGCGGTCAATGCGCACGCGAAGCACGGGGAAGAGCTCTGGGGTACGGAGCACTTCGTCCAACACCACAAGCCGGTGAAGGTGGCGGGAAAGGTAGGCTTCGCCTTCCGAAAGCTTTGCCCGGTCCACCTCCGACTCCAAATCCAGGTCATGTCCTCCAGGCTTCCGGGCCACTTCCAGAGCTAAGGTGGTTTTGCCAACCTGGCGTGGCCCCACCAGGCAAACCGCTTGAGCCTCAGCCAGGGCGTTGAGCAGGGTCGGCATTAGCGTGCGCTCAATCATCCTTGCAAAAGAAGCATTACGATGCGTTTTTTGCAAGGGTGCGTGGTGCCGCCGTACCGAAAGGGCGCTCGGCTATGGCTCTTCAAACCAATGCTGGACCGGAGTGAGCAGGAAGTCTTCCAGGGAAATGCCTTCCGGGCCAACTAACAGCGTGCGGTTGGGCTTGAACGCTTTTACAAATGCGCCAAGACCCGATGGCACGGAAGACGAACTGCTCGTTTTCACCTCGATGGCCACAACCTGGTTGCCGGCGCGGAGGACAAAATCTACCTCGCGGTCGCCTTCCCGCCAGTAGAAGAGCTCGCACTCACCGATTGCGGCAGCGTTGGCCAAATGGGCGCCCACCGCCGACTCCACCAGCCGGCCCCAAAACTCCCGGTCCTCTCGGGCCTGGGTGAAGGAAAGGCCACTGAGAGCGCTCGCTAAAGCGGTGTTGAGCACCTGCCATTTGGGGCTCGAGCTTCGCTGGCGCACGGCCCGGGCGGAAAACTTCTCAAGGCCCACCAAGAGCCCGGCGTGGGCGAGGAGCTGAGCGTAGTGGGCGAGGGTGACGGTATTTCCGGCATCGTGCAACTGCCCCAGCATTTTCGTGTACGAGAGCACCTGTCCTGAGTAACGGCAACCCAGCTCGAAGAGCCGGCGGAGCAAAGCAGGCTTGTCCACGCGCGTCAAAAGCAACACATCCCGGGCCAAGGTGGTTTCCACCAGGGAGTCCAAAATGTAACGCCGCCAGCGGTTGGGTTCTGAAATGAGGCTTGCTGCGCCCGGATAGCCGCCAAAGTAAACGTACTCTTCCAAGGAAAACCCAAATGCCTCGCGCATTTCGGCAAAAGACCAATGGGGCAAGCGCAGCATTTCAAAACGCCCGGCCAGGCTTTCGGTAAGCCCTCGTTGCACCAAAAGCGGGGAGGAGCCCAGCAGCACCACCTTAAGCGGACAACCGCGACGGGTGTCTTCGTCCCACAGGCGTTTGACCGACTCGGCCCAGCCGATGGCCTTCTGCACTTCATCCAAAACCAAAATGGCCCCATGAGAACCTGCAGCCAGCCGCGCCGCTTCCCATTGTTGGGCGACCCATTCCGGCCCCCGCAGGCTGGGTTCATCGGCGCTGGCGTAGCGCACCGGCACGCCCAAATCCTCGGTTACTTGCTGGACCAGGGTCGTCTTACCCACCTGCCGCGGCCCCGCCACGATTTGAATAAACCGTCGGCGCTCGGCCAGTCGGCTGGCTAGCTCCTGGGCCTGGGGGCGGCGGAAATGGAGCGTACTCATAGCTCTGAGTAACTTTACTCAGAGTCCTGAGTAAAATCAAGGCCTGACCGGCGGCCACCTTCAACATCGGCGGCCCCATCTGCGCATCCGTCTGCACGGTGCTGAAAAAGGTCACCTGAAGCCAGCAAGAGGCACACCGCCAAGGATGTAAATCGGTTGTAGCTGCAAAACCGGAGCCCCAGCCAGCGGCTACGCTTTGCCGGCAAGCTCCTCCACCGTAGATTCCCGAAGTACAAGGAACTGCGCTAAACTGCCAACTCCTGTTCTACCTGTGAGAGGGCTCCTGGCGAAGCTATAGGTGTGAACCTTTGGTCTCGTCGAGGGGGTTGGTGGCCGCCTAGGGTCCGTGGTGGGTGGTCTGTCATTGAAGGAAAACGGTCTGCCGGCCCGAAGGTGGGTGGGCAGCCATGAACGCTGGCTTAGAAGTCTTCTTCTGGTCTCAGACTAAATTAGGACGCGTGCTTGCCTTTACCACAGGTTCCGTTAACATAACTGTGAAAAGGTGGAGCGTCTGTCTGGGGTGGGGACAGCTGGTTCGTTTGAAGAGCGGTGTATTTCTTTGCGGCTATCTGGGGCGGTTTAAGGGCGATGCAAAGAACGGTGAGAGTCGCCATGTCGGCACATTATAAAGGCACGGAAAAAAGGTTCCTCTATGCTTAAACTCGAGGATTTACGGTCAAACGCTGTGTTGCGGGGAGTCTTACCGGACAGGCTTGTCACCGTGGTCCATGTGAAATGGTTTGGGAGCGATGTCGTAGAACTGACCTACAAGGATCCGGATGGGCGCGTTGGGAATGTTCTTCTGTACCGCGATGAGGAACATCGGCTTGAATTGGTAGAGCAGGGCCGCCCGTGGCAGTTTGACGGTGACGGCGCGCTTTTTAGGCTTCTGATGGAGGCCCATCGCATTCGCTTGGCATACTTATTTGACCCTTTGTTAGCTGTTCACACTTCGTTATTGGAGCCCCTTCCGCACCAGATTACGGCCGTATATGAATCAATGCTACCGCGCCAACCCTTGCGCTTTCTCCTCGCCGATGACCCTGGTGCGGGAAAGACCATAATGGCAGGCTTGTTGATAAAGGAGCTTCTCGTTCGAGGCGACGTTCAGCGATGTCTGGTGGTCTGCCCTGGAAGCCTAGTTGAACAATGGCAGGACGAGTTATACCGCCGCTTCCAGCTGCCGTTCGAAATTGTCACCAACGACAAACTCGAAGCTGCGCGCACCGGCAACTGGTTTCTCGAGAACGACCTGGTTATTGCTCGACTTGACAAGTGCGCCAGAGATGAAAAGGTGCAGGCCAGATTGAGTGCGCCGGAGTGCCGGTGGGATTTGGTGGTGGTAGACGAAGCGCACAAAATGTCCGCTACTTTTTTTGGCGGGGAGGTAAAATACACAAAGCGTTACAAGTTGGGCCAGCTTCTTTCTAGCGCAACCAGGCACTTTTTGCTACTGACCGCCACGCCGCACAACGGCAAGGAAGAAGATTTTCAGCTGTTCTTAGCTCTTTTGGACGGGGACCGCTTTGAAGGTCGTTTCCGAAACGGTGTCCACCAGGTGGATATTTCCGACATCATGCGGCGGGTGGTCAAGGAAAAGCTGGTAAAATTCGACGGAACGCCGCTTCTTCCAGAACGCTTTGCCCACACAGTTCCTTATAAACTCTCGGACCAGGAGGCTCACCTTTACAAGGAAGTTACCAACTATGTCCGCGAAGAGTTCAACCGTGCGGACGCCTTAGAAGACGAAAAGCGTGCTGGAACCGTTGGATTTGCCCTCACCATCCTGCAGCGCCGGTTGGCGTCCTCGCCGGAGGCTATTTACCAGTCTCTCAAGCGCCGGCGCGAGCGCTTGGAGAGCCGATTGCGGGAAGTGGAGCTGCTGCACCGCGGGGGCGCCGTAACTATATCTGGCGCTTTCGCACTCACCTTGGAACCGGACGAACTGGAGGATCTTGAAGATGCGCCAGACGCCGAGGTGAGTGCTAAAGAGGAAGAGGTCGTAGATCAGGCAACGGCTGCTCGAACAATTGAAGAGCTTCGAGCGGAGATTGAAATTCTCAAGCGCTTGGAACGTCTGGCTCAAAGGGTTCGCAGCAGTGGCGAGGATCGGAAATGGCAAGAGTTGGCCAATCTCCTGCAGGAGCTTTTTACCCCAAAAGCTGGCCAGCAGGTGGAAGGGGGTTCTTCAACTCAGGATGCCAATCCTGTGAGGCAGCTTGCCTCGGCAGGCCAAAAACTCGTGATTTTCACTGAACATCGGGACACCCTCAATTACCTGGTCGAACGCATCTCCACACTGCTGGGGCGGCATCGCGCGGTGGTAGCGATTCATGGTGGCATGGGGCGGGAAGAACGCATGAAGGCCCAAGAGGCTTTTTTACATGATCCCGAGGTGCGGGTCCTTGTAGCTACCGATGCCGCAGGCGAGGGAATCAACCTTCAGCGGGCTCATCTTATGGTGAATTACGATCTTCCCTGGAACCCAAATCGCCTGGAACAGCGTTTCGGTCGGATCCACCGAATCGGCCAGACAGAGCCCTGCCATTTGTGGAACCTCGTAGCCATTGAGACCCGTGAAGGCGACGTCTACCACACGTTACTGCGAAAACTCGAGGAAGCTCGCAAGGCTCTCGGGGGTAAAGTCTTTGATGTCCTGGGGAAACTTCAGTTTGAAGGCAAGCCCCTTCGCGATCTTCTTATTGAGGCCATACGCAGCGGTGAGCGACCCGAGGTGAGAACACGGCTTACTCGCGCCATTGACCAAGCTTTTGACCCGGCGCGTTTGCAAGATCTCGTTGAAGAGCGCGCCTTGGTGCAAGAAATTATTGACTCTGACCGACTCCGCCGAATTCGTGAGGACATGGAGCGTGCTGCGGCACGGCGACTGCAGCCGCACTATATTGAGTCGTTTTTCCTCGAGGCCTTCCGGCGCTTGGGCGGTAGCCTGCGCCAGCGGGAACACCGTCGTTACGAAGTGACCCATGTGCCGGCAGCCATTCGTCAAAGGGACCGGCTCATTGGCGCCCGCGAGCCGGTTCTTTCTCGTTACGAGCGTATAACTTTCGAAAAAGACCTAATTGCTCTGCCGGGTCAGCCGCTTGCTGCATTTGTGTGCCCAGGTCACCCGTTGCTGGACGCGGTCATTGATCTAACTTTAGAGCGTCACCGCGAACTCTTGAGGCGCGGAGCGGTCCTTGTAGACGAGCGAGATATGAGCGACAAACCGCGCATCGTTTTCTACCTTGAACAGTCTTTGCAAGATGCGAGCAAAACTCGCTCTGGAGAACCCCGGGTGGTCTCCCGCCGCCTGCTTTACGTGGAGTTGGATGCTGAAGGTCAGGCGCGTCACGCCGGATTCGCTCCTTATCTGGATTATCGCCCCCTGCGGGAGGACGAGCCTTCTGCCTTGGATATCCTGTCTCGGCCTGAGTGCAGCTGGATCACGAACGATCTGGAAAATCGGGCGCAGGAGTACGCCGTGACTGAGGTGGTGCCAGAGCATCTTGAAGAGGTTCGCCGGCGTCGTCTAGAGTGGGTGGAAAAAACCCGAGCGGCTGTGAAAGACCGTCTCACCAAGGAAATTGCCTACTGGGACCACCGGGCGCAGGAGCTCCGCCTTCAGGAGCTGGCAGGAAAGCCTGCGGCCCGGCTCAACTCCGAAGAGGCCCGGCGTCGAGCTGACGACCTTGCTGCCCGACTCAAAAAGCGCATGGCGCAACTGGAACTTGAAGCCCAGATTTCTCCCCTCCCACCAGTTGTGGTTGGGGGGTTCGTTGTAGTGCCTGCAGGCCTTCTGGCAAAGATGCAGAGCAAGACCTTACCTGTCAGCACGAGCCCCGTGGATACCCAAGCTTCAGCCGCTCGTGCCCGGGCCATTGTGATGGAGATAGAGCGACGGCTGGGTTACGAGCCCGTGGATCGCGAGCGAGAGCAACTCGGCTACGACATAGAAAGCCGTGATCCACGAACCGGGCGTCTGCGGTTTATCGAGGTAAAAGGGAGGGTGGCCGGAGCGAATTCGATTACAGTAACCCGTAACGAAATTCTAACCTCGCTTAACAGACCGGAAAACTACATTCTCGCTATCGTTGAGTTCTTGGAAGATAACGAGTATCGGGTCCATTACATACGCCGGCCTTTTGGGTGCGAGCCAGATTTCGGCGTGACCAGCGTGAATTACAGTGTCAGTGAGCTTCTTGCTCGAGGGAGCCCACCATCATGAGCGCAAGGAAACTTCCGCCCTATTTCACCAAGGTGCGCGAACGTGCCTGTCGCCGCTGGGAGCAACTGGAAAATGATCCTGAGTTGGCCGGGCCATGGAGGCAGTTGTTCGGCCAAGTGCAGAGTCCCCGCCATGTGCTTTCCGAGCTTCTCCAGAACGCCGACGACGCCGGTGCCAAAGCAGTGCGTGTGTCTTTCCAAAACGACGATTTCGTTTTTGAGCACAACGGAAGGGATTTTAACGAAGAGGATTTCTCCTCTCTCTGTCGTTTCGGGTTTTCGAACAAGCGGACGCTGCACACTATTGGATTCCGGGGCGTCGGATTCAAATCTCTTTTTAGTCTTGGCGACACGGTGGAACTCCTCACGCCTACGTTGGCTGTTCGCTTCCACCGCAGCCGTTTCACCGAACCAAGCTGGATCAACGATGCACCACCTTGCGAGGTAACTAGAGTTTGCGTTAAAGTAAAGGACCGTCACCGCGCCGACGAACTTAGGAAAAACCTTCAAGACTGGACCGAGAGCCCGTTCTCTTTGCTTTTTTTTAACTCGATCCTTGAGATTACTATCAATGGTGCGACCTTGCGTAGAATACGTATGGGTCAAGGTCCAGTTAAGTGTTCCGAAAGGTTCAAGCTTGTTGCTCGGAATGAGTATGACGTTTTGGTCTTTTTCTCGCCAGAAGAACCACTGCCCAAGGACGCTTTAGATGAGATTCGGCAGGAACGGAATGTGGAAGATCTCCACCTCCCACCTAGTCGCGTTGAGATTGTTCTCGGTATGCCTGGGACCCAGAGACTGTTCGTTGTGTTGCCCACCGGAGTGGCGATTGACACCCCATTCTCTTGCAACGCACCCTTTATTCAGGACCCAGCACGATCAGCAATCAAAGATCCGTCTTTGTCACCCACTAACCGTTGGCTTCTAGGGCGCCTTGGCCGATTGGCCGGTGAAGTAATGCTTGAGTGGCTTGGGAATCGGTCATTGGGCACAACGGACCGTGCGAGAGCCTACGAACTGCTACCGAACCAACCGGTCGAGACTGTGTCTCTCGACTCCAGCGTGACTTCCGCTATCTGCGCCGCTTTTAACGAGGTTGTGGGCTCAAGTCGTATGTTGCTGGACTTCAGAGGCCACGTGTTCAGCGCTGGGAGCTGTATTTCGGTGCCGGAGAAACTTTACCGGGTTTGGGATCCTCCACAAATTGCGGAAGTGTTTCGCCCCGAGACGGGGGGTGCGAGGAGAAACGTTTTATGCGGTGCAGTCTCGGATGACCAGCGGAAGCGGTTAGCCTCGTGGGGGTGGCTTGAACATTGGGAGGAGGATCGTTTAGTCCAGTGTCTCGAAAATAATCCGCGGGTTCCCCGCCCTCCCGACGATAAGCTTCTTCTATTGTGGAGCGTCGTGCAAAAGTCCGTGCCGTGGAGTTATCGGGGCACAGGTCGAATACGGCAGCTGTCTATCGCACCGATTCAGGGCAGCGACGTTTTGGCCCCAGCTGAGAGCACTGTGCGCCTTCCATCGAAAAAAGAAACGCTTAGTGATGACGCGTGGCGCTTTCTCGAGGAATTGGTCCGAACGGTTGACCCGGATTGGCTGCGCTTCTTAGGAAAAAAGAAAGAGCAGCCGAATGAAGAAAGTGAGGCTGCCCTTGAGCTCCTTGAGGACATTGGATTGGACCGCCCTAGTCCGACGGATGCTGTCGCTGTCCAGGCTTGTGAAGCTCTTTTCGCCCAAAGCGACGTGTCACTTACGGAGCACGTGCAGATGGCCCAGCTATTGGCAGCGCTGGATGCTAAAGCGCCATTGCAGTTCCGAGCCATTACCAGGGACGGTAAATCGCGGCGTTTAAGCGAGGGCTTGGTTGTCCCTTACCTGCCTGGAAGTGAGGAACTGTACCCGGAAGACTGGGCCGCGGCGCACTTGCTCCACGAGGCCTACTGGAACGAGTTTCGTCTCTGCACCCGCCGGCAGTGGGAAGACTGGGTAGCGAGTGAAAAAAGCGGCTTTTGGCCGTTTGCTCCGCTAGTTAGGCAGCAAGGAAGAATCAACAGCAGAGATGGGTTGAAAAAAGAACTCAGGAGGCGGAATGTTGATCCGCCAGGCATGTTCCCGTACGTTACTGAAAACTTTGTTATTGTTGACTACGACTTCGATTCGCATCTCCTAGAGCACTGGGAAAAGAAGGCCGAGTCTGATGACGAGTATTGGGGGCGAATCGCCGAGGCTGTGATTCGCGCACCCTCTTTTTACTGGGACTCAAGGGTGGAGGCTATAATATCGCAAATTAGCACCTCTTGGAACCAAAGGGAAGTTGCCCGTGCGCCGGCGGCCTGGATCGTGCGTTTTTGGAGCCAGAACTGCCTCCCGGACACCTGGGGCAAGGTGCGGGTTCCCGCTGAGCTCTACTTGCGTTCACCGGAAACTGAGCCACTCCAAGACGTGGAACCGTTTGTCCGCGGCGACCTCGATACTGAGCAAACCGAGCCTTTACTCCGCTTGCTGGGCGTTCGGGATACCCTAGCTGGGGTCGATAAACTGCTTGGTCGCATCCGGGCGCTGGCTCAAGAGCCGGCGCCTTCCCGCCTTCTTCCGGAAATTGGGAAATGGTACCGTGCCTTGGACAAGGCGATGCTGCAATGCGGTGAGGAAGAAATGGAGCAGGTACGCCAGGCGTTTGCCGGTGAAGCTCTCATTCTCACCAGCGATCTTAAATGGGCAAGGGCGTCCGAGGTGTTTCAGTACGAAAGCGCCGAAATTGGTCCAGAGATCCCGGTGGTTCATCCGGCGATGAACGAAGTTCGCCTCTGGGCATATGTGGGGGTCTGTGAGAGACCTACACCTGAGCTGATGCTGAAATGGTTACAAAACCTGCCCTCCGGAAGACAGTTGGACCAAACGCTGCGGCGTCGCGTTTCTGGGATACTCCAGCGTTACCCGCTGGAAGTTTGGGACACGTGCCACCACTGGCTGAGCCTCGATGGGCGCTGGACACCAGTGGCGCAGCTAAAGTATCGGATTTCCCGAAATAGTGCTGAACCACGGGTGGCTTTCTTTCCTCAAGTGAAGGCAGCAACGGCCGATCTTCGGATGGTGCTTTCACTGGACCCGTGTAAAGTACAACCTTTTGCCGCCCTTACCGATTTAGAAACCAGTGTTGAGTTCCAGCTAATTCAGGACCCTGTCACTATTGGGCAACCCAGTCAGCCCGACTGGATCGTAGCTTTAGCACGAGAGCTCCAGCGTGTAAGGTTTGACGACGAAAACAAGACGCACCACATTCGCCAAACGGCTGCTGAGCTCGAAAAGCTTCGTTGGCAACCGGTGGCCCAGGGCTCCATCCGTGTTACACCGTATCTCAATGGCAGCCCCGCAGGCGAGGCGAGGGCGCTGGATGTCTTTTGGCACAGGAAAAGAGGCGCAATCTATGTTGCCGACGGCAAGGCCGCGCGGCATTTTGAGGCCTTGGTCACCGAGTTGGCCCGGCCTTTCGGCCATGAAAGGATCACGGAGAGCATTCGTGCTTGTATCGGGCGCGAATACGAGTTTATCGTTGAATACCTCCGAGAACACCTGCCATTAGATTTAGACGGGTCAGGGATTCGAGAAGAACAAGGTCAGGATGCACGTGTCAACGAGGACGAGACGAACCCACAGGGGTTGGCTGCTGAAGACGAAGTAGCGCTTCCCGCGGAGCCTGAAGATGAAGGCGAAGGGGAACACATCATCAGAAGTGTGCCAAAGCGTAAACGCAGGCTCGCGGTCTTTTGGAAATTTGCTAACGCTAAGGGCTTCCGGTGGGACAAAACCAAGAAGGTTTTCGTTCACGACGATGGCCACATTATCACACGCGACGGGCGTGCTTGGCTATGTTTGACTGGCAATGGGAATCCGGTAAGCTACTGGGTGGCAAAGCAGCCCCTGGAACGCGGCGTGGAAATTCCCGCGGAGATTTGGGAGCATTTTAAATTTGAGCCCGAGCACTGGTCGCTGATCGTGCCGAACTCGGAAAGTAGTGTTCGGGAGATCCGGGGCGTAGATCTCCTCCGAATGGTGGAAAACCAGGAGGTCGTTGTGTCTCCAGCCCAATACCGCTTGCGTAAGGGTAACCACGATGATGATCTCGTACGGTGATCTCGCGGAACGAGCAGCTATACGAGCTCGTCGTTGCTACGGCGATTTCTTTGCCATGGAGAAAAGAGGTCTTTGTGGAATCTCTGATAGGCCCGGCGATTACCCCGCGTTTGGCGCTAGCTACCCGCAAAACAGTCTCGAGTGGCGCTGGTCGGTTTACAAGATTTTTTTGTTGAAGCCCAATCTTGGAAGTCTGAGTGCGGAGCATTATTTCCGAGCGGCGCTAGGCAATACTGGGGCGTTGCCATGAAATTTGTCGCTCTTCCCGTAGGCAACGGAGACGCGTTTTATGCGGAAACCGACGACCGTTTTCGAGTTCTCGTGGATGGGGGGCGCTCTAAGAAAGAATTACCTCGCATGCTTCATGGATATGTTCGCGCCAGGGGCGTTGACGTCGTTGTATGCACCCACAATGATGCTGACCACGCGAACGGTTTAATTGGCTTTTTCGAGGCGGGATTGCGATGCCGGGAGCTGTGGCTTCCCGCCACCTGGCTCGAAGCGGTTATGCGTCTCCCGGAAGATCCATGGGACACGATCTCGTTGCTTTTGGGGCAATTAAGGAAGGCATCTCGAGAGGCATTCGTGGAGATGGGCAACGAACGAGCCGAGTCACAAGAGATACACTGGCGTAACGTCTTCTTCGATGTTTTCGAAAGATGGTCGGCGAGAGATAGGGAGCATGCGGAACTAGCGCCCGAGCCTGAGGGGGCGCTTTCTCTCAATGACCACCTTGTTTGGGCCACCTTGGCCTCCGTGGAAGAACACCTCGAGCTTCTTGCGGAAATGCCCCTTTGGTTTTGGTCCTGGAAGGCCCGGTGGGTGTGTGCGCCCTTTGACAGGTTGGCTCTTGTTGAGAGGTCCTGCCTTACGGTGGTCCGGGATGTGCGCCGCCTTTTGGCACTGGTCTGGCTAGCGTCCGCTCGCGGGATTCCCGTTCGGTGCTTTGCGCACGATCCGGCTAATGCTGGAATTCGTGGAGTAGCCAACCATTGTCCGCTGCGGCCGCTGAGTGCCAAGCAAACTCACTTTCTAGAGCCAACACGGCCTCCCAAGAGCGCTGGGGAATTTTGGAGGTTTGCTTTTCTCACTGCGGTGAACCGCCAAAGCTTGGTACTATTCTTAGATGCGGGGGATGGGCGGCCAGGGGTGTTGTTTACAGGAGACTCTGATTTAAAGGGCGTGGACGTAGGAAATGTCCCGCCCTGGAGTGTTGTCACCGCACCACACCATGGATCGCACGAAAATCGGTTGGTTTATACCTCCATCAAGGAGCCGATGGTGTGGGTTCGTAGCGATGGCTATTCGAAAAAACGACCCTGCGCAGAGTTCCTCCAGGCGCAAGGGCGCCGGTTCTGCACCTTGTGCCGAAACAGCGGGAACCCCAAGCAAGCGATCCGCCTTCACCTAAAGCGGAACTCATGGGTCCGGAGACAAACGAGGCTGTGCGCATGCCGCTAACGAGAGGGAGCATGAATGACCCGTAAACTCATTGAAGTGGCGTTGCCCCTTCCTGAAATCAACGATGCGTCGGCGTACGACAAGATGCCGGGAATTGGGGCGCACCCCAAGGGGATTCACCACTGGTGGGCGCGGTTGCCGCTGCCGGTGGCGCGGGCCGTGCTTTTCGCCTCGGTGGTGGACGACCCCAGCAGCCATCCGGAAAAGTTCCCTACTGAGGAAGCGCAGGAGGCCGAGCGAGAGCGGCTGTTTGGAATCGTCCGGCGGATGATGTCGAAGCAACTGCACAAGCACCCTGAGATCTACGCCGAGGCTCGGGAGGAGATGCTGAAGTACTGCGACGGGAAGCTGCCGCCGGTGCTGGATCCGTTTGCGGGTGGTGGCTCAATTCCGCTGGAAGCGGCGAGACTGGGGTTTGAGGCGTACGCTGCCGATCTCAACCCGGTGGCAGTTTTGCTCAACAAGTGCAACCTGGAAATCGTTCCCCGTTGGGCCAACCACCCACCGGTAAACCCGGAAACCCGAGAAAAAATCGGGGGAACTGAGGGCGGGAACGGTGCCGACGGGCTTGCTGCCGACGTGCATTACTACGGGCAGGTGATCCTGGAACGGGCCCGAAAGCGGATTGGCCATCTGTATCCGCCGGTGAAGGTGACAGCCGAAATGGCCGCTGAACACCCACATCTCCAGCCCTACGTGGGGAAGGAACTGCCGGTGATCGCTTGGATTTGGGCGCGGACGGTGCCCAGCCCAAACCCGGCGGCCCGGGGCGCTCACGTGCCGCTTATGAGCACCTTCTGGCTGTCGAGCAAGAAAGGTAGCGAGGCCTGGCTGGAGCCGGTGGTGGACCGGGCGCAAAACACCTGGCGCTTCCTTGTGCGCACCGGGGCGCCGAAGGACCGGGAAGCGGTCAAGGCCGGCACCAAGACCGGTCGTGCCCAGTTTCGCTGTCTGCTGACGGGAGACCCCATCTCGGACGACCACATCAAGAAGGAAGGACGAGCGGGTCGGCTGGGTCAGCGCCTGGTGGCGATTGTGGCTGACACTGGTCGGGGACGGGTTTACGTACCGGCAACCACGTCACACGAGGCCGTTGCCGGGCAAGGGGAGCCGTCTTGGAGGCCTGGGGGAGAAATCCCGCCCAAGCTAACGGGTGGAACATGTGCGCTGTACGGACTTACGAAAATGGGCGACCTGTTTACCCCGCGCCAGCTCACGGCGATGGTGGCGCTTTCGGACCTGATCTGGGAGGTGCGGGCGGACGTGCGGCAGGATGCGTTGGCCGCCGGACTTTCCGAAGCGGACGCCGACGCCTACACCGCCGCCATCGTTACCTTCCTGGCCTTGGCCCTGGACCGCTGCGCGGATTTCAATAATGCACTATGTCGGTGGGAAGCCAGTCGAGTTGAGATCAAGAACCTATTTGCGAGACAGGCCATTCCAATGGTCTGGGATTTCGCGGAAGGCAATCCGCTCGGATCGCCTCGTTCCGGATTCGACGTTTGCCTGGAGCGCGTCGTCGAAGGGTTGGAGCACGTTTACGCTTCTGGTTCCAATATCGGCCACGCCCGCCCCATTGACGCCGCGCGGCCTTGGGATGAGATCTCCAGCGTGCTTATCAGTACCGACCCCCCCTACTACGACAACATCGGCTATGCGGCGCTTTCGGACTTCTTTTACGTCTGGCTGCGCCGTACCATTGGCGACCTTTACCCGGACCTTTTTGCCACCATCCTGGTGCCAAAAGAGCCTGAGCTGGTGGCGGCTCCCGAGCGGTTCGACGGCGACAAGCGCAAGGCCAAAGAGCACTTCGAGCAGGGCTTCCGCCGGGCTTTTGCCATCCTGAGGGAGAAGATGGACCAGCGGTTTCCGCTTACGGTGTACTACGCGTTCAAGCAGGATGATGTGGAGAGCGGAGAGGACGGGGAGGAAAACGAACAAAACGAGGAAGCCCGGATCGACCGCACCACCGGGTGGGAGACCATGCTCGAAGCGTTGATCGGCACGGGGTTCCAGATCACCGCCACCTGGCCGGTGCGAGCCTCGCAGAAGTGGCGGATGAACGCCATGGAGACTAACGCCCTAGCCTCCTACATAGTGATTGCTTGCCGGCCACGGCCCGAGGGCGCGCCCCAGACGGACCGGCGGTCCTTCGTGGCCGAGCTCAAGAGGGAGCTTCCAGTGGCGCTGCGGCGCCTGCGGCAGGGGAATATCGCCCCGGTGGACTTTGCCCAGGCCGCCATCGGCCCGGGAATGGCCATTTACTCGAAGTACCGTCGGGTGCTGGAAGCCAGCGGCCGGCCCATGACCGTGCGTACCGCCCTTGGTCTTATCAACCAAGTGCTCACCGAGGTGCTTTCGGAGCAGGAGGACGAGTTTGACAACGACACCCGCTGGGCTATCGCCTGGTTCGAGCAACACGGGTTTTTCGAAGGGGATTTCGGCAACGCGGAGCTGCTTTCCAAAGCCAAAGCGACCAGCGTGAACGGTCTGGTGGAGGCCGGAATCGTGGCCACCAGGGCGGGCGGGGTGCGGCTGCTGCGCCCGGAGGAACTTAAAAAAGATTGGGATCCTGCCACCGACAAGCGCTTTACGGTTTGGGAAGCCACCCACCACCTGCTTCGGCTTTACTGGTACGAAAAGGCCGGAGAGGAAGCCACAGCGCTGCTTTTGCAGAGGCTGGGCAGCTATGGGGAGCTGGCGCGGGAGCTCGCCTACCGGCTTTACAACGTATGCGAGAAGCGAAACTGGTCCCAGGAAGCCCAGGGGTACAACGCGCTGGTGGTGGGCTGGCCGGAGTTGGCCAGACTTTCCCGGATAGTGGTTTCCACCAAGCAGCTTACCCTTGAGACGACCTGATGGCTGGGGATTTTCTCATTGTGCTGAGACGCAAAGGACCGCACACCGTCCTGGCCACCCGAAGGTGCGACGGGTGTGCCAGCATATTAAAGGCTTGCGCCCATAGGACGGAAATTGAAGAGAGGGGTGTAGGACAATGGCCATAACCAATCACGAGCGGGTGGGGAAGGCGTTAGAGCTGCTACGCGCTGGCTTGGCGCCGTTTGTGGAGCGGGAGTTCCAAAATCGGTACCAAGGCCAGGGTCAGGCGGAGGCAACCAAGCTTTTGGGGGATGATCGGTTGCTTGCTGGCAAGCCAATCAGGGAGTGGGACGCGGGGGCGCTGCTGAGGGTGATGTGGGAGGCGTGGAATGAAATTTTTCGGCCCATCCTGGGCCAGGCGGAACGTTCCCTGGTTTCTGAGCTGCGAGAGTGGCGAAATAAGTGGGCGCACCAGGAAGCGTTCACCGGTGACGACGCTTATCGTGCGCTGGATTCAGCCGAACGTCTACTTACAGCTATCTCTGCACCGCAGGCAGCGGACCTAGCGCGCATGAAGCAGGAGCTTTTGCGGGTGCGGTTTGATGAGCAGCTGCGTACAGAGCGGAGAAAGGTAGGGGGATCGCTTGTCGCGGCAGCCACCACAGGCGCATTAAAACCGTGGAGAGAGGTCATTTTTCCTCATCCAGACGTGGCAAACGGCCGGTACCAACAAGCCGAATTCGCCGCCGATCTGTGGCAGGTGTACCTTGAAGAGGCCGCCTCGGAGTACCAGGATCCGGTTGAGTTCTTCCACCGCACGTACCTCACCGATAGCCTCAAGCGTCTCTTGGTGAGCGCAGTCCGTCGGCTCTCTGGCTCCGGTGGGGACCCGGTAGTGCAGCTCCAGACCAACTTCGGAGGTGGTAAGACTCATGCCATGCTGGCGTTGTACCACCTTTTCTCGGGAACTCCGCCTGCTGAATTACCTGGCGTCGAAACTGTGCTCGCCGAGGCTGGGGTGCAGAGTTTGCCCCGGGTCTATCGAGTGGTGCTCGTAGGGAACCGCATTTCTCCGGGTAACCCCAGTGTGAAGCCGGATGGGACGGTTGTTCGCACCCTGTGGGGGGAACTGGCCTGGCAATTGGGGTTTGCAGCGGGCGGGATAGCAGAAGCAAGGAAAGCTTTTGGGCGAGTGGCGAAGGACGATGAGAACGCTACAAATCCCGGGGATACCTTAAGGGGGCTGTTCAAAGCGTACAGCCCATGCCTGGTGCTCATAGATGAGTGGGTGGCGTACGCCAGGCAACTGCACGATAACCCAGATCTGCCCGGCGGAACCTTCGATACGCAGTTCACGTTCGCCCAGGCGCTTACGGAATGCGCACGAGCGGCAAGGAATTGCCTGCTGGTGGTTTCTTTGCCGGCATCCGACACGCCTGCTTCTCCCCGCGTGATGGCCGAAGACATCGAGGTGGGCGGTGTGCGCGGGCGCGAGGCTCTGGATCGGCTACGAAACGTGATCGGCCGCATCGAGGCACCCTGGCGACCGGCCACGACCGAGGAAAGTTTCGAAATTGTTCGCCGGAGGCTTTTTCAGAAGATGACTGAACCCGATCAGTTCAGGGATCGGGATGTCACAGCTCGGGCTTTTGCCGACCTCTATCGCGGGCAAAAAGGTGAATTTCCTCCGGAATGCGGCGAGGCGGAATATGAGAGAAAATTGAGGGCCGCGTATCCCATTCACCCAGAAGTGTTTGCCAGGCTTTACGAAGACTGGTCCACGCTCGCGAAGTTTCAGCGCACCCGTGGAGTTCTGCGGTTGATGGCGGCGGTAATCCATACCCTCTGGGAACGAGGTGACCGGAACCCGCTCATTCTGCCGTCCACCATTCCCATGGACGATCCTCGGGTGCGGTCTGAGCTTACGCGCTACCTTTCGGACAATTGGACGCCGGTAATCGAAAAGGATGTGGACGGCCCGAGCTCGCTTCCGGTGCGACTGGACTCGGAAGTTCCTAACCTCGGAAAGTACCATGCGTGTCGCCGAGTGGCTCGCACCATTTACCTGGGCTCGGCTCCGATTCAAGGTGCCGCCCACCAGGGCATCGAAGATCGCCGGATTCGGCTGGGTTGCGTAATGCCGGGAGAGGCTCCAGCCGTTTTCGGTGACGCCCTACGTCGGCTGGCAGCAGAGGCTACCTACCTTTATCAGGACGGAAATCGCTATTGGTACTCGACCCAGCCTACCGTTACGAGCCTTGCGGAGGATCGTGCCCAGCAACTTGCACGTGAAACGGAAAAGGTGGCCCGTGAGATCGAACGGCGAGTACGAGAAGAGGTTCGCCAGCGCCCGGGCGAATTTGGCCGTGTTCATGACTTTCCACGTAGCACGCAAGATGTGCCCGACGACTGCGATGCGAAGCTTGTGATCCTTGGAATTGACTATCCGCACACAAAAGGCCAGCAAAGCCCAGCCTTAACCTTTGCAAAACAAATTCTGGAGTGGCGCGGCAGCTCTCAACGCTACAACCGGAATACGCTAGTTTTCCTGGCGGCGGATCAGACTCGGCTACAAGACTTGGAAGAGGCAACACGGCGCTATTTGGCATGGGAGTCTATCCTTCAGGACAGGGATCCGCTGGATCTCTCTCCCCATCAGGTACGGCAGGCCGAAACGCAAAAGGCAGACGCTGACGCGGCCGTCAGAGCTCGGATCCCCGAGACGTATCAGTGGCTGTTGGTGCCGGTTCAAATTAACGCACAGAGTGAAGTTACGTGGCAGGAAATTCGCCTCCAGGGCACCGAAGGGCTTGCAGTGCGCGCCAGTGCAAGGCTCATAAGGGAAGAGCTGCTGTTGACCTCTTTGGCGGGCACGCGACTTCGAATGGAGCTAGACAACGTGCCCCTGTGGCGTGGAGATCACGTGAGTGTTCGCCAGCTTGCGGATGATTTTGCGCGCTACCTTTATTTGCCACGTCTGAAGGGGCCGGCAGTGCTGGCGCGCGCGGTTGAAGACGGGGTGGAACTAAAGACCTGGGAGCGGGACGGCTTTGCCTACGCTGACAGTCTGGATGAGCAGGCTGGCCGCTACCGGGGCCTACGTGGTGGGCAATCCGTTCGCATCCCCGTTGAGGGGTTGCCAGGCTTAGTTGTCAAGCCTGAAGTTGCCAGGGAGCAACTGGGAAAAGAGAGCAGCGAGCGAACCACGACCCCAGCCGCAGTAACTCACGTTGCGGAAGTGGAAACAGCTTCAGGTTACGACGTAGGGCCAACACCTCCTCCCGCCCCGGAGCCCCCAACTCGGTTCCACGGGAGCGTGACCCTCGACCCTCTTCGGCCCGGGGCGGATGCCGGCAGGGTCGCCGAGGAGGTGATCGCCCACCTCGCGGGTTTACCTGGGGCTCGGGTTTATTTAACGCTAGAAATAGAGGTGGTGGTTACGCAAGGCGTGCCGGATCACGTGGTTCGCACGGTCACCGAAAATTGCCGGACGCTGAAGTTTACCAGCCACGGCTTCGAGCGGAATTGAAGCGTTTACGAGCCAGGAACTGGCTTAATCAAAGGGTAGTTTGCAGGACGCATAGTCATTATTCGTGCCTGTGAGTAAACGGAGCCGATGGCCCCACGTTCTTCCCAGGTTGCTTTCCAGCGAGCGGGTCTTTCGCTGTGGCCAGCCCTTAAAAGAGGTGTTAGTTAGGGGGGTACCTGAATGTGCAGTGGTTCTCAGGCGAGCAGGCTCACAGGACAGGGTAGCTTTTTACACTAAGGTTTGCCCCGTCAATGACGAGGAGCGTGCCTTGTTCCACGGGAGTCCATGTTTCGTCAGTTAGTTGCTCGGAGCACACTAGAACAGCACGTTCTCCAGCCAGCCGTTTGCTTTTTAAAAGCGCAGGGAGTTCGTGAGAGCTTGCCTGAAGCGGAGAGGTCATTGTCCCGTCGCGGACCAGGTAAAAAAGCGTGTAGTAGTTTGGCTTTTGTGTTGCGTGCCGGAAAACGTACAACTCGGGCCCGTTGGCAAGCAAGAAATTGAGACTGCTGAGAGTTAGGTCTTGCACGCCACGGATTGCTGAGCGGATTCCATTGAGTGTGTGGTCGCAGCCCTCAATGTTTTGGAGAATCCAAAGGAAGAACGTTTCGGAGTCGGTTTCGCCACGAAGGCATTGACGGTAGCTTTTCCGGAGCAGTCCAAGGAGTTTTTCACGATCCAGCGAGCCATTGTGGGCGAAGACCCAATCCCCGTGACGGAAAGGATGGGTGTTTTCCATCTTTTTTTCTCCTATTGTTGCGAACCGAACATGGCAGACAAACACTTGCCCTTTCGCTTCTACGCTTACGTGTTTATAGTGTTCACTGGTATCAGCACGGTAGGGTTCTTTGCGGATTTCCCATCCTTTGAAATGAGTCCACCACGCTATACCCCACCCATCAGGGTTCTTGGCAGCGTGGTCGCCAAACTTGCCTAACGAAAAAGAAAGGTCGACAGGTTTGTTGGCTACAAGTCCCAAAAGCCTGCACATGGCGCCTCCTAGCAATCACGACAAGTGCGGGCCCCAGGGCCCGCGGCGATGTCCGGCCGATTGGAAAGAAAAATTTGGGCTCACCAGGTGAAGCCGATTCCAGCAGTATGCTCTTCGTAAGTCGCTCAACGTGGGCATCGCCCAAAGTGTAGCGCAGAGATGCCGAAGTTTTCGTGGTCAGGGTAGCGGGGGCGGTGTAGGTAGGCGTAAATGTTTCTGAGCGATACCCGCATCGAGCTTTCACAAACCAAACTGGGTTCTCAGCGTACAGTTCGCCTGTAAGCGGCGGAAGTGGGTGTCGCCAAGTTTACCTTGGATGGAATTGGGCGGGAAAGCTCAGGGGTAAGGGCGGATGCCCGCATCTTTTGGGTCTGTGATTTCGCCGGTGAGGAATTTTGTGTTTCCTGGAAATGCGGAGCGGCAAGGTTGCGGGCCGGGCCCGGCGATCTGTGGGTGGGAAATCTGACCCTGCAGGCGAAGGAGTGGGGAGCTGTCCTTGAAAAAAGGATAGATCCGGGTTAAATTGTTCTTCATGGAAGGACAGCTTCGGGAGCTTTTGCGGCAGAAGATCGTAGATTACGAGGCAGCGCCGCTTCCTTCTTTCACCCGTCGCGATGTGTACGTGCCGCGCCTTCCTGGCAAGGCAGTGGCGGTGATTGGCATGCGCCGGGCGGGGAAGCCACGTTTCTCTGGCAGGTCCTTTCGGAACGGCTGGCAGCTGGCACGCCCCGGGAGGGCATTCTTTTCTTCGGCTTCGACGATGAGCGTTTGGTGGGGCTTACGGCCGCCGACCTTGGCCTGCTTGTTGAGGAGTACTACCGACTCCACCCCGAATGGCGCAGCGGTCGTCGTGCCCCGTTTCTTCTGGACGAGATCCAGCTGGTGGAAGGCTGGGAGCGCTTTGCCCGCAGGGTTCTCGACACCGAAAACCTGGATTTGTACGTTTCTGGTTCGTCAGCGCGGATGCTTTCCCGGGAGGTGGCCAGTAGCATGCGGGGTCGGGCGGTGGAGGCTGTGGTGTTTCCTTTCAGCTTTTGCGAGTTTCTGCGTCACCGCGGCAGGGAAGTTGAAAACCCCGAGCGGGTCACCAAGGCGGAGCGGTCCCTGCTCCGCAGGGAGCTGGAAACCTACCTGGAGGTCGGCGGTTTCCCCGAGGCGCAAGGGGCCTCGGCCAGGGATCGGGTGGAGCTTTTGCGCAGCTACGTGGACCTGGTGTTGCTGAGGGACGTGGTGGAGCGCTACCAGATTTCCCAGCCACTGGCGCTGCGGTCCTTGACACGCCACCTGCTGGCCAATGCCGGCGGGCTTTTTAGTGTCCACCGCTTTTACAACGACCTGCGCTCCCGCGGCGTGCGCATCGCCAAGGATTCGCTGCACACTTACCTTGGCCACCTGGAGGATGCCTTTTTGGTGCACAGCGTTTGGCTCGCCACCGACTCCGAGCGGCGGCGCATGAGCAACCCGCGCAAGGTTTACCCTGCCGATCCCGGCTTGATCCCGGTTTTTGACCGCAGCGGTCGCCTGCAACCCTCCAAGGCGCTGGAGACTGCCGTTTGCATCGAGCTTCTAAGGCAGGGGGGAACGGTCAGCTACGTGCGGACCAGGGAGGGCTTTGAGGTGGATTTCCTGGTGCGCTGGCCTGAAGGGGGCGAGGAGCTGATCCAGGTGTGTGCCGAGGGCGGTGAGCCGGGGACGTCCGAGCGCGAGGTGCGGGCGCTTTTGAGCGCTGCCGAGGACCACCCCGATGCGCTTTGCTCGGTGGTGACGCCGGCCCCGGAGACCTTTCGCCAGATTCCGCCGCAAATTCGCGTGCACGAGGCCAGCCTCTGGTTTTTGCAGCGGGAGCGAGGGACCCTTAAGGCGCCCACCGCCGGGAAACCTTCAAAGCGCCGGGGTCGGAGCGCAGGCAAGTAGGGGAAGAACTCCGGCGAAGCCCGCACAAAGGTGCTCGCGCAGGCGTTCCCGTCGAAGCGCGAATTGGCTTGGGAATGGACACAGACGCGGGCAGCGGGCAGCACGCCTCTTCACGGAGGGGTGGAGCGTGTGATTCACAAACCAAGGTTTGGCCTGGGCGTAAACTGTTAGTACGAGCGGCGGAGGTGGGTATGGCCAGGTTTACGCTGGATGTGAACGGGGTAAAGAGGACCGTGGAGGTGGCGGCGGATACGCCGCTTTTGTGGGTGCTGCGGGATCATTTGGGGCTTGTCGGCACCAAGTACGGCTGCGGGGTGGGGCTTTGCGGGTCCTGCACGGTGTTGGTGGACGGGGAAGCGGAGCGCAGTTGCAGCGTGGCGGTTTCCCAGGTGGTGGGGAAGAAAATCCTCACCATTGAGGGCCTGGGGGGCCAACACCCGGTGCAGGAGGCGTTTGTGGCGGAGGATGTGCCCCAGTGCGGCTACTGTCAGTCGGGGCAGGTGATGCAAGCGGTGGCGCTTTTGTCCAAGAACCCCCATCCCACGCCGGAGCAGGTGGCGGCGGTGATGGGGGACATTTTGTGCCGGTGTGGCACCTATGACCGCATCGCCAAAGCCGTGGCCCGGGTGGCCAGGAGGTGAGCCATGAAAGGCCAGGGGTTGTCCCGGCGGGAGCTTTTGAACCTTTCGATGATGGTGGGAGGGGGCCTGGTGCTGGGCCGCGTCTTTCCGGCCCTGGCGGAGGAGCCGGCAGCCCTGCAACCCAACCCCTTCGTGCGGGTGGGGACCGACGGCCGCGTCACCATCTGGGTGAACAAGTCGGAGATGGGACAGGGGGTGCTCACCGGTCTTGCGCAAATCATTGCCGATGAGCTGGGGGCGGATTGGAGCCAGGTGGAAGCGGTGCAAGCGGACGCCGATGCCAAGTTTGGCAACCAGAACACCGGTGGCTCCACGGCGGTGCGCACGCAGTTTGAGGAGCTGCGCAAGGCGGGAGCGGCGGCGCGGGAGATGCTGGTGCAGGCGGCGGCCAAGCGGTGGGGTGTGCCGGCGGAGACGCTCATCGCCAGAGGCGGGAAGGTGCTGGATCCCAAAACCGGCTCGAGTTTGGCGTTTCGGGAGCTGGTGGCGGAGGCGGCCAAGCTGCCGGTGCCGCAAAACCCGCGGCTTAAGGACCCCAAAGACTTCGATTTCATTGGTAAGCCTCTGCCCCGTGTGGATGCCCGGGCCAAGCTCACCGGCAAAGCCACCTTTGGTTGCGACGTGCGTCTTCCCGGGATGCTTTTCGCGGTGGTGGCCCGCCCTGAGGTGTTTGGGGCCAGGCTGGTGAGCTTCGAGGAGAAGCCGGCACTGCAGGTGGAAGGGGTGGTGAAGGTGGTGCCGGTGAGCTCCGGGGTGGCGGTGGTGGCCCGGGACACCTGGGCAGCGCTCAAGGGCCGGGCGGCGCTGAAGGTGGTGTGGGAACCCGGGGAAGCGGCCAGCTTTTCCAGCAAGGCTTTGTTGACCACAATGGAGGAGCTGGCCCCTAAACCGGGGAAGGAAGCGGCCAAGCACGGTGAGGGTTTTCTGCTGCCGGCGGGGGCACGGAAGCTGGAGGCAAGCTTTTCCCTGCCCTTTTTGGCTCACGCGCCCATGGAGCCGCAAAACGCCACCGCCTGGTTCCACGATGGCGGCCTGGAGGTTTGGGCGCCCACCCAGGTGCCCATGCCCGCCCGGCAGGAAGCGGCGCGGGTGGCGGGGCTGCCGGTGGAAAAGGTGACGCTGCACGTGACGTTCTTGGGCGGCGGTTTTGGGCGGAGGCTTTCCTCGGATTTCGTGGCCGAAGCGGTGGAGGTGGCCAAGCACTTTACGGTGCCGGTGCAGCTTTTGTGGACGCGGGAAGACGACATGACCCACGACTTTTACCGGCCGCCTTCGGTGCATTTCCTGCAAGCTGCTATTGCCGGCAAGCAAATCCTGGCCTGGCGGCACCACCAGGTGACCTGCTCCATTGGCCAGCAGCGCAACCCTTCCCGGGCGGGGCAGGTGGATCGCGGGGCGTTGGAAGGGGCCGAGCCGCCCTACGCCATTCCCCACTGGCTTTTGGAGCAGACCCTGCTGCCGGTGCCGGTGCCGCTGGGGGCGTGGCGTTCGGTATACGCCTCGCAAAACCCCTTTGCCTCCGAGCACTTTTTTGACCTGGTGGCGCGGGAACTCAAGGCGGATCCTTACCAGTTGCGCCTCAAGCTTCTCCCCGAGGGACCGCTGAAGGCCGCGCTGCGGCTGGCCGGCGAGAAGGCAGGTTGGGGCAAGCCCCTGCCCGCGGGCTGGGGTCGAGGCGTGGCCTGCTGCAGCTCCTTCGGCTCCCACGTGGCGGAGGTGGCGGAGGTCTCGGTGCGGAAAGAGAAGCTCAAGGTGGAGCGGGTGGTGGTGGCCATCCACTGCGGCCGGGCGATTAACCCGCGGCTGGTGGAACAGCAGCTGGTGAGCGCGGTGGTTTTTGGGCTTTCTGCCTTTTTGCGCGGCCGCATCACGGTGGAAGGCGGCAAGGTGCTGGAAACCAACTTCGACCGCTACGAACCCCTGCGCTTTCACGAGATGCCCAGGGTGGAAGTGCACATCGTGCCCAGCGAGGAGCCACCGGGAGGGGTGGGGGAGCCGGGGGTGCCGCCGCTGGCTCCGGCGGTGGCCAACGCCATCCTGGCGGCCACAGGGAAGGCGGTCAACCGCCTGCCTTGGGAAGCCTAGACTCGGGATCGGGCACCTACCTGAGGCGAGCTGCTCGGGAGTTGCCCGCTGTCTGCAAGCGGGCAGCACCGAGCGGGGTCAGTTGCGCTGAACGCCGGGTGTTGTCGTACGGTGAGGGGCGGAGGGCCACTGGGCCGCGGGTGTCGGCGTGGTGCTTGCAAACCGGGTCTGGATGTGTGCTAACCTTAAACGAGATGTGGTTGGGGTCAACGAGCTTTTTCGTTCGGTTGCTTCCTTTCCTTCACAGACCAACGCCAACTGGCGGGTTCATGTCTCTGTGGGGGCGAGCGCTGGAGGTCTCGGGGGTGGGGCTGTGGGACCACAATTTGGTCACCGGTAAGGTCATCCGTACCCCCGAATGGGCGCGCATGCTGGGCTACGAGCCTGAGGAAATCCCTCCCACCAGCGAGGCGTGGCGGGCGCTGATCCACCCCGAGGACCTGCCGGCGGTGGATGAAGCGGCGTACCGGCACCAGGTCGGGGAAAGCCCGGAGTTCGAGGTAGAGCACCGGCTGCGAACCAAATCCGGCGATTACAAATGGATTCTCAACTGGGGTCGGGTGGTGGAGAGAGACGCTTCCGGGCGAGGCTTGCGGGCGTTGGGTGCCCATGTGGACATCCACCGGCGGAAAACGGCGGAACTCGAGCGGGAACAGCTCCTGGCCGAGCTTTTGAGGGCGCAGAGCGAAATGCGGCAGCTGAAAGGGATTATCCCCATTTGTGCATCCTGCAAGCGGGTCCGGATTGATGCGGATTCCTGGCAGCAGCTGGAGGCGTACATCCGCGAGCACTCGGAGGCCGACTTTAGCCACGGCCTCTGTCCGGATTGCCTGGAAAAGTACTTCCCGGCTCCCAAGAAGGAGTAAGGCTTTCGGGGGCAGCCGTGGGGCGCGCGCTCCGCGCGCGCGTCGTCGCGGCTCCGAGCTTGTTCGCTTCGCTTGTTTTCTGCAAGCACGTCGTGCTTGCCCCACATAGGAGGGAACAATGTGGGGCACGCCCGCCGGGCGTGCGTCCTTCCCGCTCCGCGCGCGTTTTTCCCGCAGCGAGCTTGGTCATGTTCCTTCTTTTATGCAAGCACGTCGTGCTTGCCCCACATAGGAGGGAACAATGTGGGGCACGCCCGCCGGGCGTGCGTCCTTCCCGCTCCGCGCGCGTTTTTCCTGCTCCGCGCATGCATCAGCTGGCGGCGTCAGGCTCTGCCGTATCCCTTCATCTCCCCGGAGTCTTTTTCGTGACCGCTGGCAAACCGTTGCTACGAAGGAAGCGTGGGCAACGTGATTTCTCTGGGAACCGCCGGCAACCCGGCAATGGGAACCCGCGGCCGGTAGAGGGTGTCCCGCTCCACGGGAATGCGCCGGGCTTCGCGGATGAGCCGTTCCAGCTCGGCCCGGGGCATGCCCTTGCCGGCCTGTCCGCCGGCAGCGTAGGTGATGCGCTCATCCACCACCGTGCCGTCCAGGTCGTTGGCGCCAAAGTGCAGGGCCACCTGCGCGGTTTTGTGCCCCAGCATGATCCAGTACGCCTTGATGTGGGGGATGTTGTCCAGCATCAGCCGCGCCAGGGCAACCGTTTGCAGGTCCAGCTTACCGGTGGGGCCGGGGAGGTGGCTTAAGCGGGTGTGGGCGGGGTGAAAGGCTAAGGGGATGAAGCACTGGAAGCCACCGGTTTGGTCTTGCAGTTCCCGCAGCTTGATGAGGTGGTCCACCCGGTGCTCGGGCCTTTCCACATGGCCGTAAAGCATGGTGCAGTTGGATTTCAAGCCCAGGGAATGGACGATGCGGGCCACTTCCAACCAGCGTTCCCCCGAGGTTTTGTGGTCGCAAATTTGCGCCCGCACTTCCGGGGCAAAGATCTCCGCCCCGCCCCCGGGGCAGGAATCAAGCCCCGCTTCCTTCAAGCGCAGCACCACCTCTTCCACCGGTAGCTTGGCCCGCTGGGAGAGGAAGTCCAGCTCCACCATGGTGAGGGCTTTGATGTGAATCCAGGGAAAGCGCGCTTTCAATGCGCGGAAAAGCTCCTCGTAGTACTCCACCCCCAGCTTGGGGTGAAGGCCACCGACGATGTGCAGCTCGGTGACCGACTCGTCCACATCGGCAGCGGCCACCTCCACCGCTTGCTCCACCGAATACGTCCAGCCCCGGCTTCCCCCGTACTTTTCGGCAAAGGCGCACAGGGCACAGGAGGCCACGCACACATTGGTGGGGTTGAGGTGGCGGTTGACGTTGTAGTAGGTGATGTCGCCGTGGAGCTTTTCCCGCACGAAGTTGGCCAGGCGCCCCACCCCCAAAAGGTCAAAGGTGGTGGCCACCACCATGCCGTCCTCAAAGGAAAGCCGCTCGCCGGCCAGCACCTTGCGGCCAACGGGTTCTAAGCGTGGGTCCTGAAAACGAAACACATTTCCCCCAGCAGGTGCAACTTTACCATGCCACGGGAGGCGAGAGCCTACTGGCCCGGCGCCCTATGCCCGAACTTCACCACCATCACCGGGCAAGGGGCCAGGTACATGACCCGCCGGGTCACCGAGCCCAGGATCGCTTGTTGCAGGCCCGAGGTGCCGTGGGTGGCCATGATGATGAGGTCGCAGCTGTTCTCCTGGGCAAAGCGGGCGATGGCTGGAGCCGGCTTACCACGAATGACCGCGACCTCCACTTGTAGGTCCTTGGGAAGGGTATCCCGCACTTCCTCCAAGCTGGATTGGGCCGCTTCCCGCAGGTGCCGGTAGTAATCGGCCCACGGCAGCTGCAGGGAAAGGATGTCGGGGTTGGGGAAGGAATCGTCCACCACCGAAAGCAGCGTGAGCTTGGCATGGCACGCTCGGGCTAGCTCTGCCCCGATGCTCACAGGTTGTGGGGCAATGTCGTTGAAGTCCAAAGGCACCAAGATATGCCGGAACACCAGCACCTCCCTTTTCTTTTTTTATGATAACCCGGCTAGCGCTCGCTTAAATGAAGCAGGGCTTCCCGCACGTCCCGGTTTTGCGGGTCGTACTTGAGGACGTTTTCCAGACACCGCCGCTGCTTTTCGGTGTCCCCCCGTAAGGCCCAGTAGTTGGCGAGAGCTAGCCACGCGGGGGTGAAGGTGGGCTCCATTTCTAAAGCCTGCTTGAGGTGGGCCAGCGCCCGCTGCCGCGCTAGCGGGTTGGCCACCTCCACCTCGGCCAAGCGCACCAGCGAGTGGGGATCGGGGAGCAAGCTCACCGCGCGGCTCAAAAGCCGTACTGCCTGCCGTTCGTCACCGCCCTGGGCTAAAAGCGCCAGGGCTTGCTCCTTATCCCGCTGCGCTTGATCCAGCTCCTCCTCGGTGGGCTCCCGGTCGGCTTCCAGCGCCGGCAACCCACCCTCCCGGGCAATGCGGGCCAGCCTCTCCCGGAGCTTAGGGCTTGCCGGTGGGAAGCGGGGCTTTTCCGGCTTTGGGGCCGGGGCGTCGGCGGGGACCAGCAAACCGGCACAAGCCAACGCGGCAAAAGCGCGAGAGAGCGGTTGCGTTTGCTCGGGGAGCAGGCGTTGCAGGTCGGCAAGCGCCAGCGGCGAGCCAAGCCGGTCCCACACGAAAGCCTCCAGCGGCACGAGGCTCACGTTGGGGGTGAGGTTGCCGCCTGCCCGGACGAAAGGGCGGTTGGTTCCCAGAAGGTCCAGAACCGGCGAAAGATCCTGGGTGCGGCGCAGGGCCTCCAGGATGACCCAGCTGAGCGGCAAGGCCAGAGGCACCGAAGGCGCTTTTGGCTCCACCACCCTGTACTCTCCGGAGGCGGCCACCAAACGGGCTAAAGCAATAGCAGGTACGAGGGAAGCCTCGGTGGGGTCAAGCCCGGGTTTGAGCTCCTCTTCCGGAGAAGACGACGAAAAGCCCACCACCTTGCCTTCGGCCAAGGCAAAGGTGCGGGTGACGCCGGCGTGCACCAGCTCCACTGCCGCCTTGACCGCGTGAGCGTGCCGCTGGAGCAGGAACGGGGCTTGTCCCACCCGGAAGCTTTCACCCACGATCGCCACGCTGGGTATTCTAATTCCCTGAGCTCCCCCAGGCGCCGGTGCTAAACTTTTCTGCCTGTTGGGCAAGGGAGGGAGAGGTGGTCCGAACCCGCATTGCACCGTCACCTACGGGCGATCCCCACGTGGGAACCGCGTACGTGGCGCTTTTCAACTACGCCTGGGCCAAGAAAAACGGTGGCCAGTTCATCCTCCGCATTGAGGACACCGATCGGGAGCGCTCCAGCCGCGCTTCCGAGCAAATGATCTTTGAGTCGCTGCGGTGGCTGGGCCTTTCGTGGGACGAAGGCCCCGATGTGGGTGGGCCGCACGCCCCGTACCGGCAATCGGAGCGAACCGCCATTTACCAGCAGCATGTGGAGGAGCTCATCGAGCGGGGGGCTGCCTACCCCTGCTTTTGCACCAAGGAGCGCCTGGACGCCCTGCGGGAAGAGCAGCGCCGGGCCAAAGCCCCGGTGATGGGCTACGACCGGCACTGCCGCCGCATCCCCAAGGCCGAAGCGCAAGCCCGAAGGCGAGCGGGCGAGCCCCACGTGGTGCGGTTGGCCATGCCCACCGAGGGCGTCACCAAGGTACGGGACTACCTGCGCGGCGAGCTGGAGTTCGACAACACCCTCATTGACGACCAGGTGCTTTTGAAAAGCGACGGCTTTCCCACCTACCACCTGGCCAACGTGGTGGATGACCACCTTATGGGCGTGACCCACGTGATTCGCGCCGAGGAGTGGATCTCCTCCCTGCCCAAGCACGCCCAGCTTTACCGGGCTTTCGGCTGGGAGGAGCCGGTCTTTTGCCACCTGCCGCTTTTGCGCAACGCCGACCGCTCCAAAATCTCCAAGCGCAAGAACCCCACTTCTTTGAACTTTTACCGGCGGGCGGGGTTTTTGCCCGAAGCGCTTCTCAACTACCTGGCGCTCATGGGCTGGACCATGCCCGACGGGCGGGAGGAGTTCACGCTTTCTGAGTTTGTGGAGGCTTTCACCTTGGACCGCATCGTCCTGGGCGGGCCGGTTTTTGACCTCACCAAGCTCACCTGGCTCAACGGCAAGTACATCCGCAGCTTAAGCCCGGAAGAGCTGCTTTCCCGCCTGCGGGCGGATCTGCTGGGCGATGACTACCTGCTCAAGGTTTTGCCCCTGGTGCGCGAGCGCATTGACAAGCTGGAAGACTTCATCGCGTACGCCTCGTTTTTCTTTGTGGGGGAGGTGAGCTACGGCCCGGAGGTGCTGCCCAAGCTGGTCATGAAAAAGCCCACCCCTGCTGAAGCGGCGGCGGTTTTGGAAGACCTCCTGGAGGAGGAGCTGGACCCACTTTTGGAGTGGACCAAGGACAACCTGGAGGCCGGCCTGCGCCGCTTTGCCGAGGCGCGAGGGTTGCGGGCCGGGGATTTCTTCATGGCGGTGCGGGTGGCGGTCACGGGGCGCACCGCCACGCCGCCGCTTTTTGAAACCATGGAGGTGCTGGGCAAGGAAACCTGCCGGCGGCGCCTGCGGCACGCCATTGGGGTGCTGAAGAGTGCGGTAACGACGAAGGGAGCTTAAGCCATGGCCAACGACACCCAGCGCGTGAGCGAGTTTCCGGCGGAGGGCAGCGATTTCATTCGGGAGATCATCCGCGCTGACCTGGCCTCGGGGAAACACCGCACGGTCATCACCCGCTTCCCCCCCGAACCCAACGGCTACCTGCACATTGGCCACGCCAAGGCCATTTGCCTGAACTTCACCCTGGCCCAGGAGTTTGGCGGCCGCTGCCACCTGCGCTACGACGACACCAACCCCACAAAGGAAGAGCAGGAGTACATCCAAGCCATCGAGCGGGACGTGCGGTGGCTGGGCTTCGATTGGGGGGAGCACCTTTACTTTGCCTCGGATTACTTCGAGCAGATGTACCAGTGGGCGGAAAAGCTCATCCTCAAAGGGAAGGCCTACGTATGCGACTGCACCCCCGACGAGGTGCGGGAAAAGCGAGGCACGCTGACCGAGCCGGGGGTTCCTTGCGAGCACCGCAACCGCAGCGTCGAGGAAAACCTGGAGCTCTTCCGCCGCATGCGTGCCGGGGAGTTTCCCGACGGCAGCCGGGTTTTGCGGGCAAAAATCGACATGAGCTCCGGCAACGTGAACATGCGGGATCCGGTGATGTACCGCATCCTCCATGCCCCGCACCCCCACGCGGGCGACAAATGGTGCATTTACCCCATGTACGACTACGCCCACCCCTTGGAGGACGCCATTGAGGGCATCACCCACTCCATTTGCACCTTGGAGTTTGAGGACCATCGGCCCCTTTACGACTGGTTCATTGACGAACTGGAGCTGCCCGAACCCCACCCGCAACAAATCGAGTTTGCCCGCTTGAACCTCACCTACACGGTGATGTCCAAGCGCAGGCTCTTAAGCCTGGTGCAGGAAGGGTTTGTGGCCGGGTGGGATGACCCGCGCATGCCCACCATTGCTGGCCTGCGGCGCCGGGGGGTTCCCCCCGAGGCCATTCGCCTTTTTGCTGAGCGCATTGGCGTGGCCAAGCGCAACAGCGTGGTGGACGTACAGCTTTTCGAGCACTGTATCCGCGAGGTGCTCAACCGCACCGCACCGCGCCGTTTTGCGGTGCTGGATCCGGTCAAGCTGGTGGTCACCAACTACCCGGAAGAGCAGGTGGAGTGGTTTGCCGTCCCCAACAACCCCGAAGACCCCACGGCCGGCGAGCGGCAGCTGCCCTTTACCCGGGAGCTCTGGATCGAGCGGGAAGACGTGCGGCCGGAGCCGCTGCCCAAGTACTTCCGCCTTTACCCCGGCAACGAAGTGCGGTTGCGGGGCGCGTACCTCTTCACCTGCCGGGAGGTCATCACCGACCCGCATAGCGGCCAGGTGGTGGAAGTGCGCGGTGAAATTGACCCCCAGAGCCGGGGCGGGCAGGCCCCCGATGGCCGCAGGGTGAAAGCTACCATTCACTGGCTTTCCTGTGGCCATGCCCGGGAGGCCGAGGTGCGGCTTTACGACTACCTCTTCGAGAAGCCGGATCCCGACGACGTGCCCGAGGGCAAAACCTGGAGGGACAACCTCAACCCCAACTCGCTCACCGTGCTCAAAAACGCCAAAATTGAGCCGCTTTTGGCGCAAGCTGCGGTGGGGGAGCGCTTCCAGTTTGAGCGGGTGGGCTACTTTGCGGTGGACCCCGACACCACCCCGGAACGCCCGGTCTTCAACCGCATCGTCACCCTCAAAGACGAGTGGGCCAAGCTCGCGAAGAAAATGTCCTTTTAAGCCTCAGGCTCCGCTGCGTGGTTGCCAAGGAAAATGTGGGGCCGCCAAGGAAAATGTGGGGCCGCCGCTCCGCGGCGGCAAACAGAAAAAAAGACCCGCGACGGAGCGCGGGTCCCACATTTTTCGCGTGGGTCCCACAGAAAGAGTTGCAGCTAGCTACCGGATGAAGATCCCCCGATCACCTGAGCTACCGCAGCGTAATCGGCGTCGGCAAGTCCGGCGTTTTCTGTGGCGGCAAAGAGCGCTTCCAGGCTGGCCACCAGGGTGGGGTTGATACCCAAGGCCTCGGCGGTGGTGCGAATGAGCCGCACGTCCTTGAGCATGTGCTTGGCGGGGAAGTTGACCTTGGCGTGCAGAGGGTCCAGCATGACCGGCAGCTTGCGCTCGAAGGTGGGGGCGTAAAAGGCACTTGGCCGCAGGATCTCCAGGAAAAGCTCCAGGGGCACATGCGCCTTCTGCACCAGAGCCAGAGAGGTGGCAAACGCCGCCGCTTGAGCGGCAATCAAGTGGTTGAGGGCCAGCTTCAGGGTGGCTGCAGCACCCACCGGCCCAATCCAGCGGGGGTTGGGCCCAAAACAGCGAAACACCGGGAGAAGCTCCTCAAACAGAGCTTTTTCGCCCCCAGCCATGACCTCCAGCTTCCCCGCTTCCGCTTGCGGCACCGAGCCCAGAACTGGGGCTTCCAGGTAGCGGCCTCCGTGGCTTGCAATTTCTGCGGCCAAGGTCTTGCTTTCCTCCGGGCCAATGGTGCCCATTTGCACCACAGTTTTTCCTGATAAAAAGGGCGCAGTTTCCGCGGCCAGCAGGGTTTTGCCGATGGCCTCGGCGTGGGCCAGCATCAGAATGGCAACATCTGCGTGCTCCAGGGCTTGAGCTGGGGTTGTGGCCACCTGGGCTCCCAGCGCCGCCAGGGGCGCCGCCTTTTCGTGGGTGCGGTTCCATGCGGTGACCGGAAAACCTGACTCCAGGAGTCGCTTGGCCATGGGGAAACCCATGAGGCCGGTACCAAAAAACGCAACGTTCCGAGACGTGCTCATGCCACACCTCCAAGCGGTTTCAAGATGATGAGCCCTGCAATTCCGCCAAGAAGGTCTCCCACTCTTGCCGGGTGTTGACGGTGCGCAGGGCTGGCGCCAAAGCCTCGGGAAGGCGGACCCTGCGGGCTTTGGGGTGGTGGGCCAGGGCCCGCGGCCCTTCTCCCCGTTCGGCCAGGCGCTCCACAGCGTGACGCAGTTGCGGGGCCACCAGGGAAAAGGCAGGCTCCAGGGCCCCTTGGGGGTTTTCCACGAGCACAGCCCAACAGCCCTGGCTGTGCTGCTGGATGATCCAGCGGACAAAATCCTGGCTCACCGCCACTGCGTCCACCGGCAACATCAGCCACCGGGCCAAAGGGTGCCACCGGAGGGCTGCCCGCAAGCCCGCCAGCGGACCGCCGGGGCCAGGGGGGTCCGGCAGCTGCGGTGCTTCCGGTACGTCTGGGGGCAGAGGACCGGCACCCAGATAGGCAAAGCCCTCCACGTGAGGTGCAAGGACGCGGGCCGAGCGGGCGAGAAGGCTCTCCCCGCCGAGCTCTAGGAGCTGCTTGGGCGTGCCCATGCGCTGGCTTTTGCCCCCCAGAAGGATGCCACCCCACAAGGGGGGCTGCCGGGTCAGGCAAAAATCCCGAACGATGGCAAACAACGCCGCTACCCGGTCGCTCCCCCACGGGAGCACCGCCAGGACGTCGGTCACGCCTGCCGGAATTTCGGACGTTTGGGGATGCTCCAGCCACACCTTAGGAAGCGCCGTGTCCTTGTGCCCCTCCACCAGGATGAGATCCACGTTCCAGGCGAGCTGAGCCAGAGCCCAGGTGAGGTCCTTGCCCTGGTCGGGGTGGAAGCGGGCGAAGGTCTCGTTGGGCGCGCGGAGGAGAACCTCCCCACCGGCGCGAAACAGGCGATCGGAGTCCTTGCCCGGCTGATCCACCGTGACCCCGTGGGCGTCGTGTTTAATCAGGCCTACCGTAAGCCCTTGCGCGGTGAGCTCCGGGATCACACGCTCCAAAAGCGTGGTTTTGCCGCTCCCCGAAAAACCACACACCGCCAAAACCGGCACCGGAAGCTGTACGTCCACGGGGGAAAGTGTAGGCCACACGCGGCACCGGCCCAAGACGCGGTTTTTGAGCTAGCGCAAGGAAGACCTGCGCAAGCCGGGTCAAGATACACCCGGAGGTGGACATGAACCCGATTGAAACCCTCATGCATGAGCACGATGTGATCTTGCTGGTGGTAGACGCCGCCCGCCGGGAAGCCGGGCGCCTGCGAAGCGGGGGCAGCGTGGACAAGGAAAAGGTGGAAAAAATCGTGGACTTTGTCCGCACCTTTGCCGATGCCTGCCACCACGGCAAAGAGGAGGACCTGCTCTTCACCCGCCTGGAAGAGCGGGGGTTTTCCCGGGAAATGGGGCCCGTGGCCGTCATGCTCTTTGAGCACGACCAGGGCCGGGGCTACATTCGCCAGGTGGTGGAACACCTGGAAGGCGCCGCCCGAGGCAATCAGCAGGCGGCGTTGCAGGTGGCTTCCGGCCTGGCCGGCTGGGCGGAACTATTGGAGCAGCACATTTACAAGGAAAACAACATCCTTTTCCCCATGGCCCAGCAGGTCTTGAGCGCACAGGACACCCAGGAGCTAGCCGCCAGCTTCGAAAAGGTGGAACGGGAGCGCTTTGCCGCAGCGCACGAGCGTTACCATGCGCTAGCGCACGAACTCGCGGGAAAATAAGGCAACGAAAATTCCGAAGCGCTGAGTTTCTTGCAGGACCTGGCCCCCGGGGTGCTTGACCTCTCCGGGGGCCGTAGGCTCTTCCTAAGCCGTAAGCTTCGCGCCGAGCCCCGGTTGGCTGAGGTATTCCGCGTTCTTGCCTTTGCTCCCGAAGACCCGGCTTACAGCGCTGCCAAAGCGCGATCCAAATCCGCCAGCAGGTCTTCGGGATCCTCAACACCCACCGAAAGCCGCAAAAGGCCATCGGTGATGCCCAGCTTTTCCCGCTCATCCTTGGGCACCGAGGCGTGGGTCATGGTGGCCGGGTGGGAAACCAGGGACTCCACGCCCCCCAGGGATTCCGCCAGGGTGAAGAGCTTGAGGGCGTTGCACACGGTTTTGGCGTTTTCCAGGCTGCCCACATCAAAAGCCACCATGGCGCCAAAGCCCCGTTGCTGGCGGCAGGCCAGCTCGTGCTGGGGGTGGCTGGCCAGGCCCGGGTAATAAACGCGAACCACCCTGGGGTGCTGGGCTAAGAAGCTGGCCACCGCCCGACCTCCCTCTTCGTGAGCGGCCATGCGCAGGGCCAGGGTGCGGATGCCCCGCAGCACCAGGTAGGCGTCAAAAGGGCCCATGATGGCCCCGGCGCTGTTTTGGATGCGGTGCAGCTGAGCTCCCAGCTCCCCGTCTTTGCACACCACCACCCCACCAACGGCATCGGAATGCCCGTTGAGGTACTTGGTGGTGGAGTGCACCACGAAATCGGCCCCAAGCGCCAGCGGCTTTTGCAGAACCGGCGAGAGGAAGGTGTTGTCCACTACCACCAGGACGCCCCGCTGGTGGGCCAGGCGGCTGGCCTCCTCCAAATCCACAATGGCCATGAGCGGGTTGGTGGGGGATTCCAGGAAAAGCATCTTGGTGTTGGGGCGGAAGCTGGCCTCCAAAGCCGCAAGATCACTGGCGTCCACAAAGCTCACTTCTACTCCGTGCCGGCGGGTGATGGTGGTGAACAAGCGGTAGGTGCCGCCGTAGAGGTTGTGGGCGGCCAGGATGTGGTCGCCGGGGGCCAAAAGGTCGGTAAGGGCGTCAATGGCGGCCATGCCCGAAGCAAAGGCGCAGGCATCAGCGCCGCCCTCCAGCTGGGCGACCGCTTGCTCCAGAGCCACCCGGGTGGGGTTGGCGGTGCGGGAGTACTCCCAGCCCCGGTGTTGGCCAAACTCCGCATAAGCGTAGGTGGAGGTGGCGTAAATGGGGGGATTTACCGCGCCGGTGGTGGGCTCGGGCCCAGGACCGGCGTGCACGCAGAGGGTTTTTTCCTTCATGAGGCCTCCGGGAAAAGCTGCAAGATATCTTTGGAAAGGTAACGCTCGCAAGAGTCGGGGATTACGGTGACCACCCGCTTGCCCGGACCCAACCGCCGGGCCACCTTCACCGCAGCGGCCACGTTAGCGCCGGCGGAAGAACCGGCCAGCACCCCGCATTCCCGGGCCAGACGACGAACCATGGCAAAGGCCTCGGGGTCGGGGATGGTTATGACCTCATCAGCCAGAGAGCGGTCCATGATGGGGGGGATTTCGTCCATGCCGATGCCTTCCACCAGGTGCTCACCTGCAGGACCACCCCCCAGCACCGACCCCTGGGGCTCCACCGCCACCGCCCAGAGCTCTGGCAGCTTGGATTTCAGGTAGCGAACCGCCCCCATGAAGGTGCCGCCGGAGCCGCAACCCACCACGATGGCGTCCAGCCGGCCACCGGTTTGCTGGTAAATTTCCGGGCCGGTGGTGAGCTCGTGGGTGCGCGGGTTGGCCGGGTTGGAAAACTGATCCACGTACACCGCACCCGGAGTGGCAGCGGTAATTTCCCGGGCCCGGGCCTGGGCGCCGGCCATGCCTTGCTCTGTGGGGGTGACCACCACCTCAGCCCCCAACGCCCGCATGAGCTTTTGCTTTTCCACCGAGTACTTCTCGGGGACCACCAGGATCACCCGGTACCCACGGCGTACCCCGGCCAGCGCCAAACCGATGCCGGTGTTGCCGGCGGTGGCTTCCACGATGGTGCCGCCCGGGGACAGCCGCCCGTCCTGCTCGGCCGCCAGAACCATGCCCAAGCCGATCCGGTCCTTCACCGAACCCCCGGGGTTGGCGGTTTCCAGCTTGGCCCAAATTTCCGCGCTGCCGTCTTCCAGTTCCTGCAAGCGCAAAAGCGGCGTTTGTCCGATGAGCTCAAGTACCGAGGTCACGACCCGCATCCTGGCCTCCGAGCGTGCCATGGTACACCAGCTACACTACACGGCGTGGAGTCCTTTCTCCGTTACCGCGATGCCCACCACCCCGAATGGGTCACGCGGGCTTATTCCGTGGCGCCCCCGGAGTTTCAAAGGCTCTTGCAGCAGGAGCTCCAATGGCTCCGCACCCGCGCGGCAACCCCTTTGCTGGAGGTGGGCTGCGGGGCGGGGAGGATCCTGGCAGCGCTGGGGATGCAAAAGGGTCCGGTGGTGGGCATGGACTTGGTTCCCCGCTACCTTTTGGCCGCCAAGAAGCTTTCCTTGCCGGTGTGTTGGGTGGCGGGGAACGGCCTTACCCCGCCGCTGCGGCGGGGGTTTTGGCAAACGGTCATCTTTGCCCAAGCCACCCTGGGTTCCCTGGGCGGGGAGGACCTGCGCCGCCGGATGGTGGCCTCGCTGGCGGAGCTGGTGGCCCCCGGCGGGTGGCTCTTGGTGACCGCCTATGGCCCCGGGGCCAGGCAGGCCCGGCGGGCCTGGTACGAGGCCCAGCAAAGGGCCGGGCTTTTGCCGGCCTTTGACGAAACCCGCACCCGCGATGGTACGTTTGCCTTCGTCAACGGCTTTGTCAGCCAGGAGCTCAGCGTCAAGGAGCTTGCAGACCTGCGTCCCCAGGGCTTTTCCGGGGAGGTGGAGGAGCTGCCCGCCGGGCTTTTGGCGGCGGCCTGGCAGCGGCGGTGAGGTCACGCACGGCGCCAGACGAGCTTCAACCGTAAAATAAAAGCGATGCTCACCGCCTTGTTGCTGTTGTCGGTGTTGGGGGAACCCTCCCTGCCGCCACCCGGGCCGGTCATCGTGGCCATCCACGTGGTGCGGCACGATGTTTTTGATCTCTCGGATCCCGAAACCTCCTCCTGGCCCTACCGCACCGCCAACGCCCTCCACACCCTTTCCCGGGAGCGCTTTATCCGCTCGCTGTTGCTGTTCAAAGAGGGCGATCCCTGGGATCCTGCGCTGGCTGCGGAAAGCGAAAGGCTCCTGCGAGCCACCGGTTTTTTGAACCCCGTGCACATTTACGCCAAACCGGTGGCGGAAGGGGTGGAGGTCTATGTGGAGACCCGCGACCAATGGACGCTGGAGCTTTCCATCAACTACGGCCGCATGGGCCACCGGCAAAAGGCCGGTGTTTCCATTTCCGAGCAGAACTTTTTGGGCTGGGGCAAAACGGTTTTTTTGGATGCCCGCTCCGATCCCGAACGGGACTCCATTACCGCCGGCTACAGCGACCCTTTGTTTCTGGGAAGCCGTTGGCGCCTTTCCGCGGCGCACCGCGAAGCTTCCGATGGAACGGCGGACGAGTTTTCCCTGGCGTACCCTTTTTATTCGCTGGCCACCCCCAAGGCGGGAGGCATCTTCTACCGCCGGGAAAGCCTTGTGGAGTACCTGTGGGCCTCGGGCAAAAAGACCGTATCGGGGGATACCTTGCGGCGCTCGCTGCTCGTTTGGGGTGGTTTGCGTCTTCCCGGCGACGGGGAGGTGACGCGACGGCTCACCGCCGGCTTTTTTGCCGAAAGGGCGGCGTTTTCCCGCTGGTCCTTCCGTACTGGGGCCTTCTACCCGGAACCCGAAGACCGGGAGCTCGTGGGTTTTCAGGTGGGCTTCGAGAGCCAATCCAGCCGCTGGGAAGTGGTCCAGGGTTTCCGCGGCTGGATTCGCCAGGAGGATGTCCCCCTGGGGCCGAACTACTCGCTGACGCTGGGTTTCTCGCTTCCGTTTTTGGGAGGGGATCGGACCCGGCTACCGTACCAGGCCAGCTTCTTCAAAGCCGGGATGGGGGCCGGGTGGTACCGGTGGCTTTCGTTGGGCAGTGAGGGCCGCTTGGAGCAGGGAGGTATTGCCGACGCGGTCACCCGCGTGGAGGCGGGGGTGGCGCAGGTGGGGGAGCGGGGGTTCCGGGTACGCGGGGCGGTGGAGCTGGGTCACCGTTTGGGCCTGGACCGGCAGCTCACCCTTGGTGCCAATACCGGTCTGCGGGGGTGGGACCCCGACACCTTTGACGGGACATCCCGGGCAGTGGTCAACGCCGAGTGGCGAAGACGGCTCACGGGCGAGGTTTTGCATTTGGCGGTTTTGGGTTTGGTGGTGTTTGCCGACGCCGGCAAGACCTGGGGGGCGCGGGTTGGTCCCGACACCGATGGCTGGCGTGCCGATGCCGGCGTGGGCCTTTTAGCGGAGGTCACCCGCGCTGCCATCTTGCGGGTGGTGCGCCTGGAGGTGGCTTACCCCGACCGGGGGAAGGGGCCGGTGGTGCTGGTCACTGGGGTTTCGCTGTTTTAAGCCCGGGACACGTACTCGCCGGTGCGGGTGTCCACCACGATCTTGGTGCCGGTTTCCACAAACATGGGCACCTGCACCACCAGGCCGGTTTCCAGCTTTGCAGGCTTAGAACCCCCGGCGGCGGTAGCCCCTTTGAGGGGCGGCTCGGTTTCCACCACGGTGAGCACCACGGTGTTGGGCAACTCCACCGAAACCGGGTTGCCCTCGTAAAAGTCCACGGTCACCACGGTGTCCGGGAGCAGGTACGAAAGGGCATCCCCCAGCACCTCGTCGCTCAAGGTGATTTGCTCGTAGGTTTCCATGTTCATGAAGTGATGACCGGAGTTGTCGGAGTAGAGGTACTGCATCTCGTGGGTGTCCAGGGTCGCCTTTTCCACCCTGTCTTCCGAGCGGAAGCGGTGCTCCAGCTGGTTGCCGGATTTTAGGTTCCGGAGCTTGCACTGCACCATACCCCGCCAGTTCCCGGGGGTGATGTGCACCACGCTCAAAACGCGGTGGAGCTGTCCGTTGTGGACGATGATGTACCCAGGTCGCAACTCCGTAGCCACGATTTGCATGAAAAACCTCCATGGCAGCGGCCTTAGCCGCGCTGCGTATTGTAGCAAACCCCTTGCTGCCACCCAGGCCTTCGGCTAGAGTTGCGCCAGGGGAGGACGTGAGATGGATTTGCGACTTCGGGGCAAGCGAGCCCTGGTCACCGGTGCATCCCGCGGTATTGGGCGGGCTATCGCCTTGTCGCTGGCCGACTTCAAGGTAGATGTGGCCATCAACTTCTTCCGCCACCGCCAGCCGGCGGAGGAGGTGGCCAAGGAAATCGAAGCTCGCGGGGCGCGAGCGTTGCTCATTAAGGCCAACGTGGCCGACGAAGAGCATGTGGAGCGCATGTTCGCGGAAATCCGCGAGCACTGGGGCGGCCTGGAGATCCTGGTTTCCAACGCCGCTTCGGGGGTTTTGAAGCCAGCCACCGAGCTCACCATGCACCACCTCCACTGGACCATGGACATCAACGCCTTGGCGCTGGTGCCCTTGGTGCAGCACTTTTTGCAGCTGCCCTCGCAAGGGGAAAAGGTGGTGGTGGCGGTGTCGTCGCTGGGGGCGGTGCGGGCTATCCCCAACTACACGGCGGTGGGGGCCTCCAAGGCCGCTTTGGAGTCCATGGTGCGGCATCTGGCCTGCGAGCTGGCGGGCAAAGGGGTGCGGGTCAATGCGGTTTCCGCCGGCACGGTGGACACCGATGCCCTCAAGCACTTCCCCAACCGCGAACAGCTTTTGGAGGAATCCCGACGCCGTACGCCCGCTGGTCGCCTCATCACGCCTCAAGACGTGGCCAACGCCGTGGTGTTCCTCTGTACCGAGTTTGCCTCCATGATTCACGGGCAAACCATCGTGGTGGACGGCGGATATTCCATCTTGGCATGAGGCGCCCGCTGATCATCGGCCATCGCGGGTTTGCCGGGCGCTATCCGGAAAACACGCTGGAAGCCGTGCAAGCGGCAGTGGCGGTGGGCGCCGACGGGGTGGAGGTAGACGTTCGCCCGTGCCGGGAAGGGGTTTGGGTGTGCCACCACGACCGTACCCGGAAGGGCAAACCGCTGCGGGAGTGGCCCCTGGCCGCGCTTCGCCAGGAAAAGGTCCCCTCTTTGGCGGAGGTGGTGGAGGCCGTTCCCGAGGACCGATTTCTCTTTGTGGAAATCAAACCCTTAGCCCAAAGCGAGCTTTTGCGGCTTCTGGACCCTTTGCAGCGTTTGCTTGAGCCCCGCAAGCACCTTAAGGTTTTGTCTTCCTCCTTGCGGGTGCTGAGCCTGGTGCAGACGGTGCTGCCCCGTGCCACGGTTTCGTGGGTGGTGGACCGCGTGCCTTCTTTTTTGCCCGCGGGGTTGGAGCTCTCCCCCCATCACCGCTTGGTGGAAGAGATGCGGGGCTTCCATGTCCCTCTCAACCCCTGGACGGTAAACCAAAAACCCCGCATGCGGGATCTGGCGGCGCTGGGTGTGGCCTCCCTCACCACCAACTTTCCCGATCGCGCCCTGGAGGTCCTCGGTGGTTGAGGTGGGGGTTTTTCTGCCCAACCTTTTCCTTTACTCGGTGGTGGAGGCCGCCATCCGCAGCCTGGGGGCCAAGCCGGTGCGGGTGGAGCGGGGTACTTCCCGCCTGCCGGCGGTTTTGGTGCTGGATGTGGAAGCGGTCCCGGGGGAGCAGGTTCTAGCCTGGGCTCGCGCCGGGGTGCAGGTGTTGGCTTTCGGTCCCCACCAGAAAAGCCAGGAATGGAACGCCCTCCGCGCTGCGGGAGCGGTGGTTTTGCCCAAATCGCGCTTTTTTCGCGAGCTGCCTTCGCTTTTGGAAAAGGCCCTGGCAGCCGAAAGCCCCTAGAGGATGCGTTTGCCCAAAAGCGAGGCGGCCAGCTCCACCATGAGCTGGGCGGTGCGGTTGCGGCGATCCAAGATGGGGTTAACCTCCACCAGGTCCAAGCTTGTCACCTTCCCCCAGTCGGCCAAAAGTTCCATGAGCAAGTGAGCCTCCCGGTAGGAAAGCCCCCCAGGGACCGGAGTGCCCACCCCCGGGGCTTCCTCCGGGTCCAGGACATCGGCATCCAGGGACACATGCACCCGGGAAAGGTGGGCGAGCTTGGCCATGATGTCCTCGGCAATGCGGGCGATACCCAGGCGGTCCACCTCCTTCATGGTGTACACGGTCACCCCCGCTTGCTTCAGCGTTTCCCGTTCCCCAGGGTCCACGCTGCGCACGCCCACCAGCACCACGTTTTGCGGGTTTAAAACCGGCTGGCCCTGGCCCAAGAGCGAGGCCAACCGTTGGTCCCCCAGGCCGCAGAGGGCAGCCAGCGGCATGCCGTGCACGTTGCCGGAAGGGGAGGTTTCGGGGGTGTTGAAGTCGGCGTGGGCATCCACCCAAACCACGCCGGTGGGACCGAAGGAGGCCAAGCCGGCAATGGAGCCCAAGGCCACCGAGTGATCGCCCCCCAGCACGATGGGGAAAACGCTGGGGTCGAGCTTGCGGATTGCTTCGGCGGTGCGGCGGCAAACTTCGCGGATGGCCTCCACGTACACCATGCCGCCCCGCTCTCGCCGATCCCCGCCCTGGAGGCTTTCCACCACCGGCACCTGGAGGTTCCCAAGGTCCTCCACCTCATGGCCTATGGCCTGGAGGGTTTCGGCCAGGCGTGCGTAACGCATGGCCGAAGGCCCCATATCCGTGCCCCGCCGCGACTGTCCCAAATCCATGGGAACGCCCATCACCAGTACTTTCGCCATGGGGAAAGCTTACCAGCTTCGCTTTACGCGCTGTTTAAGCGACGATGGGTCCCGGAAGCTGTGCGGAGGCAAACCTGGTTGCGGCCCGAGCGCTTGGCGGAATACAGAGCTTCATCGGCTTCGGCAAACAGCACACTGACGGGGACCCCTTCCACCGGCCGTCCCACCGCCACCCCGCAGCTTACGGTGACCACAGGCCCCAAGGGCGAGGCCGGGTGCGGCCACGCTCGCTCCTCCACGGTGTGGCGCAGCCTTTCGGCAAGCTCGTGGGCCTGCAAGACGCTGAGCGAGGGCAGGAGCAAAACGAACTCCTCACCGCCGTAGCGGGCCGCCAGGTCGCCGGGGCGCCGACAGAGGGAACGGAGTTCTTCGGCCAGCAGCTGCAAAAGGCCGTCGCCGGCCTGGTGGCCCCAGGCGTCGTTGTAAGCCTTAAAGTGGTCCACGTCCACAATCACGATACCCAGCGTTGAGCCCTGCCGGTACACCCGCCGCCACTCCAGCTCCATTTGCTCGTTCAAGAGCCGACGGTTGGCAAGGCCGGTGAGGGGGTCGAGGCGGGAAAGTTCCTCGGCCGCCACTTTTTCTTGCCGCAGGTGGCGGATCTTATGGCCCAAGGCAAAGGCCAGCAGCACCATTTCGGCAGCAGAGCCCAGCTGTGCCGAGTTGGCGGTGATGAACGTTGTGGGCAGGAGGCGGAAGAAAGCGGCGATGTACACCACCGTGCCGAGGATGACCATGCCGGTGGCCAAGAGGAAGTAGCGCGCTTCGGGGCTTTTCTGCCGCAAACGCAAAAACCCCGCAGCCACGTAAAGCGAACACGTCCCTGCCGCCGCCAGCGCCAGCGGTGTTTCGATCAGGGAAAAACGCTGGAGCGCCACCCCTACCAGCAGCAAGCCCACGAAGACACTGATAGCTTGAAGCCCGCGAGCTAGGCGCGGGGCTTTCACGGGAAGCTCCAAAAAGGCGCTGGAAAAAGCGTTGCCGAAGATGATGGCCAGGCCAATCATGAAGTAGTGAGCTTGTGCGTCCCATAGCGGCCAGTGGGGCCAAAGGAAGGTCAACCCCATCCCGGCGCGCACCAGCCAAATGCAACCAAAAAAGCTGGCGTACAGCACGTAAAGCAGGTAGAGTCTCTCCCGCAGCGAAGAGAACAAAAACAGGTTATAAAGAACCACCGCCAGCATGATGCCCCCGTACACCCCGTGGGCGTGATCAAAGCGGCGTTGCGTGATAGTAAAGGCTTCCAGGGCTTCCATTTGCACGGCCAGGGAAGAAGGGATCTTCGGTGAGTTTGCTGGCACCCAAAGCCGGAGCCAAAAGGTGTTGGTCCCGGGTGGGAGCACGGTGGGCAGAACCGCCTGGGGGCTCTTCATGGCTCTTTCGTCTAAGGGCAAAAACCACCCCGTGCGGGCCAGGGGTTGCGGGCTTTCGCCGGTAAAGAGCTCGGCGAGCGCCACAAGCTTGTCGGGCAAGAAAATGCAGGTGATGGGGTGGGGGTTTGGGTTTTCCGCTTGCAGCCGCACCAGGTACGTTCCGGGAAGGAGCTGGTTGCCGCGGGGGGCCGGGGCCCAGCTCTCGGGATAGGAGGGAAGGGGTACAGGACCGTTGCCGGCGAGGGGTTGATACCAGGCCCCGCGATCGGTGAGCACGGTGCAGGGCTGGGGGAGAGCCAGGGCTGTCCGAGCGCCAATCAAGCCAATGACAAACGAGGCCGCAAGCCCCAGGCGGACTCCCCACCTGCGTGCCCGCTTTTGGCGCTCGTATACTCTGTCCACCGGGCTCTCCGTTGGCATTGAAAATGATACCACGACTCAACACTTGGACAAACACCCGTGTCAACTGTAGAAGGGGAGGGCAACGGCGACCCGCGAAGGTGGCCGGCAAGTCCAGGGAAGGGTAAACTGCAACGGCGATGGGGGGAAGGCACGGCAATTTGGCTTCACGGGGTTTAGCGTGGGCGTTGGTCCAAATCCCGGTGCTGGTGGTTGCGGCTTACTTGCCGGTCTCCACCGGGCGTTGGCCGGACGAGGAACTGCTGGTTTCCTTTCCAGGCGCAGCCCTCGTGATCTCGGGCCTGGGCATTGTCATCGTTGCGGCGCTTAAGCTCGGTCGTAGCCTGACGCCTTTGCCAGTGCCAAAGCCTGACGCCACGCTGCAGGTCGGAGGACTTTACCGCAATGTTCGCCACCCCATCTACGCTGGGGCGGTGATGGCCGTCTTGGGTTGGTCCCTGTGGTGGTGCTCCTGGCCGGGGGTGCTATGGACCCTTGTGGTTTTTGCCTTTTTTGACCGGAAAGCCGCCTACGAGGAGCGCTGGCTTTTAGCCCGCTTTCCCGACTACCAGCAGTACCAACGCCGCACTGCCAAGTTCTTTCCCTTCGTTTACTAGGCGACGGAACGCTTTTTCGTTAATCAAGGCGGAAAAAATCCGGTTTTGCCGGCGGTGTATTGCCAGGCTAGTCACAGCACTGCCCCACCGTGAGAGCCCCAGGTTGTCGGCTTTACGGCTCCCGTAAGGCCCGGAAGGTCCAAGTACCGCTCAAACCCTGTTGACCTGGAATATCCGAGGCCTGAATCACGATCCGCCGACCATCCGGGGTGACCCGCGCCCAGGCGAATTCGGGAATGACGGGGAGCACAAACGTCCCGGCGTTCCATGGGAGCATTTTGGTGGAAAGGGGGCAGGTCTCCTTGAGGATCATGAGCGCCTGGGTCCACTCCCAAAACAAGCCAGTGGTGAGACCCCGGTAGCCCACCCCGCCGGTGACCCAGGTAAGGACGTGGAAAGCACTTAAACCGCTGGTAAGGGTACCGTTGTTATCGGCCGAGTAGGAGCAATCGCCATTGGTGCCGCGTACCACGTACGAATAATCACCGGAAAATGGTGCGTAGCCGCGGAAAACAGGGGTGTTTTCGTCGTAAAAACCCTCAGCTACGGGCTCCAGGCGCAGGCCGGCCACGTTCATGGTTTCGGTCACGCTGTTACCCCAGCGGTAGGTAAGACTGGCCTCGCCTTCCCAGTGGGCACAGCCGAGGTTTGTGGCAAAAAGCAGGGGCGGGTAGTCCCCTTTGGGCCACACGGAGCTTATCTCGCTCACATCTGCATTGGACAGGATAATCACCAGCGATTCCACCCGTTCGGCTTTCAGATCGCGGCAGTAAAGCCGTCCAGCCAGCGGGGTCCAATCCTCTTTTTTCCAGGTGCCGTTGATCTTTACGAGCGCTGTGATGTGCCCCCCTTCGGCGGTGTCTGGCCCGGCAAGGGGGGAGGCACTGTAAAGCTTCCCAAATTCGTCAACGGTTTGCAGGCTAAGGCTGCGGGTCAAGCCGTTAAAGAAACCCAGGGCAGCAACGCTGGCGTCGGGGAAATCGTAGTGATAATAAAAAAGAGAAAGCCGGAGCAAAGGCGGCTTGGTCTTAGGGATGACTTCCCAGCTTGCGTCACGGGTGGATAAGGTGCCTGTCCGCGGTGGGTTTACTTGTGCCCCATAAGTAAGGCCATCGTTGGTAAAGAGATTAAAAGGCGCCTGTTGGTTCCAAGCGTACACTGCAAAGTCCGGCCAGGACTTATCAAGCTCTGCCGAAACGGAGCGCAAGGCGCTATCCAAAGCGTGGAGGCCGTCCGCACCTACCGTGGCATCCCAGATCTTGCCAATGACATCAGGGGCAAGTCCGCGAATGCGGGTCAAGTAGTAAAAGAACGTGTAGGTGCCATAGGGCTTGAGGACGTCCCCGCCGTCGTTGTCAATGGCGAGGTAGGGTTTGTCCAAGTAATGAGGCGCATCGTCGTGTTCCCGGTTGGTGCCGGGATAAACAAAGTCTTCGAACCAGGTGGCGGTGCCCTCGCTCAGCCATCGCATTGACGTGGGGCATTGGCGGCTGTTGAAACCAATTTGTACGCCGTGAAAGGTCTCGTGGGCCAAAATGGACTTGAAGATGTTTAGGTCGCTGATGGTCCGGTTAAGGTACGAGAAAGCTGGGGCGTTGTTACAAGCGATAAGCGTCGTCGGGACGGTTGAACCGTAAGTTCTGGAGGACAGCCCGTCGGACAAAACCACATCGTAAAGAGCGCTGCCCCCCTCGTCCCCGTCGGGTTTTGGGACCCGTCCCATGGAAGCCGTGAATTTTGGCCAAATGTCGGAGGTGGCGGCAGCAGCTAAGGCGCGAGCCACGGCTGCATCAGTGGCGGCATGGGATTTCAGGTACCACACCCGCACGTAGGTGCCGTCGTAGTATTCCCAGTCTCCACTGAGAATGGGGCAGGTAATGGCCCAAGGCCGACACATGGTAGCCAAAGCCGACACTCCCGTTACTCCGGCCCTCCGCCGGTCCCACCAACTGCCGGCGTAAAAAGGCTGGACCAAATAAGGGCCAACGACCTCCTGGGTTGCTGGCGAAAGGGTGGCAAATTTCTCCGCGGCCTCTGCCGTCCCCAGGGCTTCATGGGTGTTGCGGTCATCGCCCTGGAACTGCGCCGGTAAGCGTGAATCCCCGAAATCAGCAAAAACCTTGTAGGTCAATGCTTGTTCGCTGCTAATCGTCTGGTTGGCAAGGGCTGCTTCGATAAGGTCATAGCTGCTGGGGGGAAGGAAACTGCGGGCGTCGCGAAAGGTGGTGGGGTCTCCGGTCACCGGATCAATGGTGGACATGGCACCAAGCCAGCGGCCGTTGGCTTGGGCCCAAACCGTGGCTGCCCCTGGCGGCAGGCCCATGAAGTTGCCCAAATTGTCAATTTGGGTATAGGAATTGGCCTTGATGACCTGCAACTTTTCCGTTACTCCCGCACGGAGGGAAAGCGTGATATCGCGGTTTTCCAAGTTTTGCACCACCAAGTTGGAGCGGAAATCCGTCTGGGGACTGGTGGGGGAATAAACCGACAGCGCCACCGGCATGGAGGATCCCACCGCCAGGGAAGGCGTGGCCGGGGGTAAATCCTGACCAAAGCTGCCCTGGTTTCCCTTGTTGAAGGTCCGGACCCAGGCCAGGGCTCCTCCTTGAACCTTCAGGGTCCCAGCTCCCGACGCCACCCCGAGGGTCTGGTAGAGGTCTGGGAGGTAGCGGGTTTCTCCAGCAGCCAAGGTCAAGTTGGCCCTGGCGGCTACGTTCCCCTGTCCCCGGGGGATCAGCTCCAGGATTAGCGGGAGCGACGCCGAGGTGGGGTTGTAAAACACGGCCTCGGAGCGCCAGGAGGTTTGGTTGGCACCGGGGAGCTTGGCAACGCCGGCAAAAAGGCGTTCGCTACTGTCTCCGGCACCCAAACCCCGAAGGGTGGTGGGATCGCCGGTGACGGGGTCAACCGTGGAAATGGCCGCAAACCAGCGACCGGTGGCGCTCACCTGCACCACCGAAAAGCCGGAAGCAGCACCCAAAAACGAGCCCAGGTTGTCAATTTGGCTATAGGCTCCGGCGGGTACGCTGACGGTTTTTTCCGCAGTGCCCGCGCGGAGCGTGAAGGTAATGGCAACGGGCTCCAGGTTGACCAGGAGGAGGTTTGAGCGGAAGCCGGTCTTGATGTCGGCGGTGGCAGAAAAAGGGAAGATAAGCGGTTCGCTGGGGGTATATGCGGAGCTGGCGTCCACCGGCACCAGTTCCTGGCCAAAGGTTCCGCTGGCCCCTTGGTTGTACGTGCGGACCCACGCCACCACCTCGCCTGTGATGCGGACCATGCCGGCCCCATCGGGAGCCCGCAAGAACGCGTAAAGGTCGGGGATGCGGCGGGTTTCACCCACAGCGAGGACCAGCTGGGACGCCACCGCCACCGCTCCCGAACCCCGGGGGAGCAACGCCAGCTCCACCTGTTGGCTGGTCCCGGTAGGGTTGTGAAGTACTACCTCCGAGCGCCAGGCCGTTCCGCTGGCTCCCGGGGCGTGGGCCACCCCAGGGAAAAACACCACCGTCGGCTCGCTGGCGGTGCCGGTCTGTGCTAGAAAAAAACAAAAGACAACAAACGTAGTCCATGGCTTAATAGGTATCATTGGTCCCCCAAGTTCTGCGCCTTGCGCTCCTTTTGCGCCGCCCCGGACGTTGTGAGGCAAATTCTGCCGTGAGCTTAAGTCGCAGTATGGGCTACTTCGGGAGAAAAAGCAACCGGGGGGATGGGACCGCGAAAGGTAGGTTTCAAAAGAAGCGCCCCAAGCAACGCTGAAACCACCTCAAAGGAGCCAACCCAGCCACGTATCAGGGAATCTCCTTCAAAGGGACCAAATTGGACCTGGAGGAAATCGGGGCGCTGCCTCGCAGGGCGATGTCCTGGCACGCAGGGGGCACTGGTCGCGCCCTTTGCCCTTGACAGCTCCCGAAGGAGCTCTGAAAATCCAAACAAGATGGAGCCACTGGGATGAAACTCGCAGGTGGTCCGCGGGTTTTTTTGGTCATGCTTTTGCCTATAGTGTGCTGTTTGGTGCCTGCTGTGGATAAAAAAACTGGGGCCCAGGGTTATTAACACTTGCTCTGGGCCCGGAGTTACATCTTGAATTTTGACCTTCTGTGGCCCGCGGGTGGTGGGGATTGCTTGCTGTTTTTCACCACCCGCACCGGAGCCTCGGCATTGAGCTGAAAGCCCCGGTAAGGGGTGCTTCCCTCTTTTACCGCTTAATTTCTACCACCACGAAGTGGATATCGGTCTTGCCGGTGTTTTCAGCCTTGTGGGTTACGGGCCCGTGGTAAATGGCCTGTCCGGCCTTGAAGGTGGACACCTGGCTTTTGCCGTCGGCGCCGGTGAGTGTAGCGGTGGCGTCGGTGAGCGAGTAAACCACGGTGCGGGGATGGGAGTGCATGGCGACCTTCTCCCCGGGTTTTGCCCAGAACTCGTAAACGCGGACATCGTCGTTGTCCACGAGCACCTTGCTGTTGGCAGGTAGGGCCTTGACCGCATCCTGGGCCAGCACTACCTGTACGGCGCTTAAGGCAGCGCCCGCCAAGAGGACCAAAACAGAAAGACGTGCCAGTGTTCTCATAGGTGAGACCCCCTCTCCTTTCTGAGAGTTATTCTTGTGCAAACCGCGCGCAATCTCCGGATATTTCCGGCCTGTCAAAAGCTCAGTCCGAGTGGCTTTTTAAGGCCCAAGCAGCGGTTCTTTTCTGAGGCTTGCGGTTGCTGCCTACCGATTGCCCCTCGAACCGCCGGTGCGTTCCCATGCGGCTGTCGCTACCGCGGGCACTGGTGGTCTAAACTTACTCCGTTTTCCCGGGCCCCCGCAGTCCCCAGAGGAAAAGAGAAACACCCAAGAGCATGGTCACCCCCACGCTGGCAAAACCCACGGTAATCACCAGCTCCTGCCAGGGCTGACCACGATGGGCTCCGGCGGCCAGAGGTGCCATGGCGGCGGTGCCAAAAGCGGCGGCGAGAGAGGTGAAGAACCAGTTGGCGTAGGTGCCGTAGAGCACAGCGCCCAGGGCCCATTTTTCTGCCCCTGCCGAAAGCCGCAGGCGAGACCAGTTTGCCGCTAAGGCCAGCAAGAAGATCCCGTTCATGAGGCCTTCCAGGTGCGCTGCCAATCCCATTCGCGGGTTGGGGAACAGCTGCATCACCAAGCCGGTGACAAGGCCGAGCAAAAAAAGCAGCATTCCATGCCAACACAAACGCCGCGACTTTTCCTTCATGTTTCCTCCCTTTCTCTCTGAACCAAAAATGCTCAAACCTTTTGTCGGCCTTTTCCGCTGGAAAGCCCAACGGGATTTTGCTTTGGGCTTGAGGGTGCCGTTTTTCTTCGCACGGCCAAGACGCGATTTCACAAAAACAGCAGGCAAAATCCTCAAAGTGGTCCAAGCCCATGTGCACTTTTTCCCCTCAACTTCTGCAGCTGTTGAAGTGACTAACGCAAACTAAAGCTTAATCGCTAGATTGTCAAGCGCTGGCCGCTAGGGATTGCTTGAGCCAAGAGCTCACCGGGGGCCTTGGGCCGGAAGGAGACCCGGGCTTTCCTGGCGGGCCAGGGGCTGCACAGCTAGCGGTGAATGAATTCAGACAGGCGCGGTCCGCAGGCCGCCGGAGGCATTGAGGAGTGCATCACCACCGGCGGCCTTTTCCCCAGAAAGTCTGTGGGCCAGTTGGGTCAAAACCTTTTACCGCTTGGGCGTTGCTGCATGAGCTTGCCGGAGTTCCGAAGCCATCGCCTTGATTTCCGCCAAATCGCGCTTGAGCTCGCTCCAGCCGTACCACAGGGCGTAGTCGGGGTTGGCGTGGAAGGTGCCCTGGAAGGCACGCATGCGGTGCTCCAAGTGCATGACGAAGAGCTTCTGTTCGATGGGTGTGGGGGCGTCGTGGAAGGTCAAAAGATCCGGGAAGGCGTGGGCGTAGGAGGAGGGCTTGGCGAGGATGCCATCGCGGTAAAGACCGGCCACTTCCCGGATGGCCTCAGCCAGCAGGTGGTCCGCTTCCTTGATCATTTCGTCGCCCCGTTGCACCTGCTCCTGGGCAAAGCGGCTGGAGTGGCACTGGCTGCAAACCTTCAGCAGTTTCTCGCGCTCCTTTTGGAAATCCTCGGCGGACAGCCGCGCCACCTGCGCTGCCTTCACCACCTCCAGGCGCGGGGTGGGTTTGCCTGCCGGGTCCAGGACGCCTAGAGCTTGCAGGATCGTGGTTTGGTCGGCGGCCCACTGGGGTTCTTCCGGCAGCGGCAGCCGCACCGCCAAGAAGCCCCAAGGCGTCCGCACCTCGTGGTTGCCTTCGGGCATGTGGCAGGTTTGACAGGTGGGCGCCGGGGTTTCCGCCGGCAGCACCTTGGCCTGCTTCAAGAGGTAGCGCACCCCGTGCTTGGATGCCGAGTACATCTCCCATTGCGGGTGATCAAAGCCCATGTGGCAGGTCTGGCAGGCCTGGGGCTGGCGGGCCTCGGTCACCGAAAAGGTGTGGCGGGTGTGACAGGCATCGCAGGAGGCCAAACCAAAGCCCGCGCCGCTGGCTTTCAACTCCTTGACCTCTTGCTCGCTTTTGAGCCCGATCTTGTGGCATCCTCCGCAGCCTTTCATCCCTTCCCGCATGGCCACCGGCAGGGCGTGGGTGGTGGGCATGGCCTTCATGGCTGCCCAGGCAAAGGCGTGCTTGCCTCGCTTGAACTGGGCCACCCGGTCTTCGTGACAGGTGGCGCAGGTGTCCGGGGTGGGGATGAGCGCTTTGGCGGTATCCGCTGCCGAGCGGTGCTGATCCCCATGACACGCAGCGCAATCCACGTCGTTGGCGGCGTGCTTGGAGAGCTGCCAATCGGCTACCAATGCCGGCGTCACCGCCTTATGGCAACCCACGCAGGACGCTTGCGTTGTTTCCGGGGCAGCGGTGGCAGTAGCCCAAACGCCCCAGGTTCCCGTAACAGCCAAAGCCAGGATCAGCACCTTTCTTACCATGATCTCCTCCCAAATCACGTCCTGCGGCTCAATATCGGGCAGCAAACGGAAGACGTCAAGGCTTTCTCCGGGGATTGCAATAGGCAAAACAAAGCCATGGCCTCCGCCGGAGTGTTACCGGCTTGTAACCTTAGCTTTCTGCGGCTACCCGCAGCGGTTTCCAGATGTAAAGGTACCAGTAAACCGGCATGGCGAGAACGTTGCCTAGGAAAATGACCACTGCCCAGAGAGCTTTTTGGTCTTGCGGCACCCGGTCGGTCTTAAACAAATGCACGATATAAACCACCAAAAGGCCCATGATTTCCAGCATCGTGGCGATATGCATGATAAAAATGCCTCCGAAAAGCAGGGGCATGTCTTGCGACGGCTGGGGCTTAGCTGCCGCACTGGTAATGAGGATCACAATGGTAGCAAAGAACAAGAACATATAGAGGAAGGGCCACAGGGTAAAAACGGCGAGGACAATGGCTTTTCCCTTACTCATGTTCCCCCCATGCGAGAGCACCGAAAGCCTCTGGCTGGCTTGTCCCGGACTCTCCAGCTAACTTCTACCCCAGTATAACTGCGCTAGCACGTCAATGCCGTGAAAGGCACCTGCGGTTACCACCCACGAGCGCGGGGTAAACGAACTTGAAAGAGGGTGACGTCTTGTAGCTTGTCAAATGGGAAAACGCCAGAAGCTTGGCACGGATTTAAAGCCCACACCAGCCAAACGCATCAAGCACCTTAACACGCTTGGGCTTTGGGGAGGGAAAGCAGCGGGGCGAGGTAGCGGCCGGTCCAGCTTTGCCCGTTTTGGGCGACCTGTTCCGGGGTGCCCTGGGCCACCAGGAAGCCGCCTTCGTCGCCGCCTTCGGGGCCTAAGTCAATGATCCAGTCGGCGGTTTTGATGACGTCCAGGTTGTGTTCAATGACCACCACGGTGTTCCCTCGATCCACCAGAGTGTGCAGCACCGAGAGAAGCTTTTTCACGTCGTCAAAGTGCAGGCCGGTGGTGGGTTCGTCCAGGATGTAAAGGGTTTGGCCGGTGGCGCGGCGGGCGAGCTCCCGGGAAAGCTTGATGCGCTGGGCTTCACCGCCGGAAAGGGTGGTGGCTGGCTGGCCCAGCTTGATGTAGCCCAGGCCCACGGCCATGAGGGTGTCCAGGATGCGGGTGATGTGGGGGTGGGCGGCGAAAAGCTCCCGGGCTTGCTCCACCGTGAGGTCCAAAACCTCAGCAATGGACAGGCCCTTGTAGTGCACCTCCAGGGTTTCCCGGCTGTAGCGCCGGCCCTTGCAGACGTCGCAGGTGACGTAAACATCGGGGAGGAAGTGCATTTCGATTTTGATTTGCCCTTCACCGGCGCAAGCTTCGCAGCGCCCCCCGCGGACGTTGAAGGAAAAACGGCCGGGTTTGTAGCCCCGGGCCCGGGCTTCGGGGGTTAGAGCAAAGAGCTCGCGGATGGGGTCAAAAACCTTGGTGTAGGTGGCGGGGTTGGAGCGGGGGGTACGACCGATGGGGGATTGGTCAATGGCCACCACCTTGTCGATGAACTCGGTGCCTTCCAGGCGGTCGTGGGCTCCTGGGAGCTCCAAAGCCCGGTACAAACTGCGGGCGCAGGCTTTGTAGAGGATTTCGTTGACCAGGGTTGACTTGCCTGAGCCGGAAACCCCGGTGACGCAAATGAACATGCCCAGCGGGAAGGCCACGTCGAGGTTTTTTAGGTTGTGCTCCCGGGCACCGTAAACGACGAGCTTTTTGCCGTTTCCCGGGCGGCGCTTGGGGGGAACGGGGATGGTGAGCTCCCCAGCCAGGTAGCGGCCGGTGAGGGAGCGGGGAAAGGAAGGGATGACCTCCGGCGGGCCTTCGGCTACCACCTCACCGCCGTGGATGCCGGCACCGGGGCCCAGGTCCACGATCCAGTCGGCTTCCCGCATGGTTTCCTCGTCGTGCTCCACCACCAAAACGGTGTTGCCCAAATCGCGCATGCCCTTGAGGGTGGCCAAGAGCTTGCGGTTGTCCCGCTGGTGCAGGCCAATGGAAGGCTCGTCGAGAACGTACAGCACGCCCATGAGCTTGGAGCCAATTTGGGTGGCCAGGCGGATGCGTTGGGCTTCGCCGCCGGAAAGCGTGCCGGAGGTGCGGGAAAGGGTGAGGTAGTCGAGCCCCACGGCGGCTAAAAACTCCAAACGATCGTTGATTTCCTTGAGGATCTTGCCGGCGATCTGCTGCTCACGGGGGGTGAGCTCCAGGCTCTGGAAGAACTTCAAGCTTTCCCGCACCGAAAGCTCCACCACGTCGTGGATGTTTTTGCCGCGGATGTGCACCGCCAGCGCTTCCCTCCGCAACCGCCGTCCGCCACAGGCGGGGCAGGGCTTTTGCGACATGAAGCGCTCGATTTCGGCCCGTACTTCCGGGGAGCGGGTTTCCCGGTACTTGCGCTCCAAGGCAGGGACCAGGCCTTCAAAGGGGGCGCGGTAGGCCCAGGTGGAACGCTCCCCCACAAACTCAAAGTGCAGCTCCTGGGTGGTGCCGTAGAGGATCGCCCTCTGCACCGGCTCGGGCAGCTTGTACCAGGGCACGTGCAGGGAAAAGCCCATGGCCTTGGCCAGGGTTTGCAGTTGCCGCCAGCGGAAAGAGCGCCCCGATTCGGCAATGCCGGCTACGGCGCCGGCAGCTAGCGAGCGCTGGGGATCCAGGATGAGCTTTCCGGGGTCAATTTCCTGCACGCTCCCCAGGCCCGTGCACGACGGACAGGCGCCCTGGGGCGAGTTAAAGGAGAAAAGACGGGGGGAAAGCTCGGCCAGGGAAAAGCCGCACTGGGGGCAAGCGTGGCGGGAGGAAAGCACGAACTCCTCGCGGTCTTTGGGGGCGATCCGCACCAACCCGTCACCCACCCGCAGGGCGGTTTCCAGGGAATCGGCCAGGCGCTGGGCCAGGTCCTGGCGCACCTCCAGGCGGTCCACCACCACCTCGATGGTGTGCTTTTTCTTCTTGTCCAGCTCAGGGGGGTTGGCCACCTCGATGATTTCCCCGTTCACCCGGGCGCGCACAAAACCCTCCCGCGCCATTTGCTCAAAGAGCTTGCGGTGTTCCCCCTTTTTCGCCTGGGTGAGGGGGGCCAGCACCAGAAAGCGGGTGCCGCCGGGGAGGCTCAATATGCGGTCCACCATTTGCTGGACGGTTTGTCCGGCAATGGGGATGCGGCAGTCGGGGCAAAAAACCTCGCCAATGGAAGCGTAAAGCAAGCGCAGGTAGTCGTAAATTTCGGTGACGGTACCCACGGTGGAGCGGGGGTTTTTGGAAACGGTTTTTTGCTCAATGGAAATGGCAGGGGACAGGCCCTCAATGACGTCCACATCGGGCTTGTCCATTTGCTCCAAAAACTGCCGGGCGTACGCGGAAAGGGACTCCACGTAACGCCTTTGCCCTTCGGCAAACAGCGTATCAAAGGCCAGGGAGGACTTTCCCGAACCGGAAACCCCGGTAATCACCACCAGCTTGTTGCGGGGGATGTCCAGGTTGATGTTCTTGAGGTTGTGCTGGCGAGCCCCGCGAATTGAGATGAAGTCTTTCATTTTTCCCACCCAAACAGGGTATTGTATCGCGCGCGGCATCTTTTCACGAGCCGCAGGGGGTTGGCGTGGAAGAGGATGTCCAAGGAAACGTAGCGTTTGCCGGCAAGCTTTTGAGCGTAGAGGTGCACCGGGTGCGCCTGCGACAGGGACAAGAGGCGGTGCGGGAGGTGGTTCGCCATCCCGGGGCGGTGGTGATCCTGCCGGTTTTGCCCGACGGCCGGGTGGTGTTGGTGCGGCAGTTTCGCTTTGCGGTGGGTGAGGCCCTGTGGGAGCTGCCCGCCGGCACCCTGCACGCCGGGGAGGAGCCTCTGGCTTGTGCCCAGCGGGAGCTCGCTGAGGAAACCGGTTTTCGCGGTGAGCTCATCCCCCTGGGGGCGTTTTATTCGGCTCCCGGCTTTTGTGACGAAAAGCTTCACGCTTTTCTGGCGACCAACCTCAATGCGGGGAAAACCAACTGGGATGAGGACGAAGAGCTGGAGCTAGGGTTGTTCACGCCGGAAGAGCTGGCGGTGGCCATTGGCCAGGGGCAAATCCGCGACGCCAAAAGCTTGGCGTGCCTTTTGCTGGCCCAGCTTGCCGGTCTCTTTGCTTTGCCCCAGGGTCAATAGCGCACCGGGAAGCTAGCGGTAGTGCTTCATGGCCGCTTCCGCTTCCCGATCCAGCTCCCGCCGTTTGAGGGTCTCGCGCTTGTCGTGAACCTTCTTGCCCTTGGCCAGGGCCAGCTCCACCTTGATCCAGTTGCCTTCCAAACCAATGGCCAAAGGGATGAGGGTCAAGCCCTTTTCCTGAACCTTGCCCCAGAGACGCTTGATTTCCCGCTTGTGCAGCAAGAGCTTGCGGGGCCGCAGGGGGTCGTGGCCGGCGTAGCCAGCGTTGGCGTAAGGCGCAATGTGCACGTTCACCAAAAACGCCTCACCGTTTTCAAAGGCCACGTACCCGTCTTGAAGGTTGACGCGGCCATCCCGCACCGACTTCACCTCGCTGCCGGTCAGCGCAATGCCCGCCACCAGGCGCTCCAAAAACTCGTACTCAAAGCGGGCCTTGCGGTTTTGCGCCAGCACCTTCATGCCCCTACCACCTTGATAAGCACCGGCACCAGGTTGGGATCAAACTGTTTGCCGGCTTCCTTTTCGATGATTTGCACTGCTTGCTCGCGGCTTACCGGCCGTTTGTAGGAGGCGGGGGAGGTGAGCACGTCGTACACCTCCGCCAGGTGCACGATGCGGGAGGCCAGGGGGATGGCGGGACCGGAAAGCCTCTGGGGGTAGCCGCTGCCATCCCACCGCTCGTGGTGGTGCCGCACGGCCTCGGCCAGCCCCGGGTAGGCGGTTTCCTCCAGGATCCTGGCCCCCACCACCGGGTGGCGCTGGTAGAGCCTGCGCTCCATTTCCGGGGGTTTTTCCAGGCGGTAAATGCGCTGGTAATCCAGCTCCCGCATGCCCACATCGTGGAGGTAGCCGGCCAGCGTTACCAGCTCTTCCTCGTCCTCGCTCAAGCCCAGCTCCTGCGCCATTTTTTGCGCAAGCTCAGAAACCGCCTGGCTGTGCTGGCGCAGGTGGGGGAAGCTCAAGTCCCCCGGCTCCAACAGTACCCGCGCCATGTTGCGCACGGCTCGCCGCAGGGCCTGCTCCCGTTGGGAAAGCTCCCATACCCCGCTTATGGCGGAAAGCAAGGCGTGCGGTGAGCTACCGGCCGGCGTTAAGAGCGACACCAGCACCGTCAGGCCATCCCGGGATAAAACCACGGTGCGGATTTCTTCCCGCCGCGCCTCCCGCCCCTGGGAGGGGCGTTCGGTAAAAGACCAGCGGGAGGCTTCCGGCAACGTTAAGCCGGCCTGGGCGGCCACCTCCCGTTGGTGCCGGGCGATGGATTCCCGCTCGGTGCCCTCCAGCGGGGTGGTGGTAAAGAGGTGCGAGCGCACCGTGGCCCCTTCCACCACCGTCACCGCTACCGCCCCCACCCCTTCGGCTTGAGCCAGGGCCCCGCAAAGCCCCGCGAGCTTTTCCACCGCCTGCGGGAACTTGAAGGCTTTGGACGGTTGCGGCTTGACCTCGGTGGGGGTGGGTGCAGGTGGCGGTGGAGCGGCTACCAGACCCAGCTCCCCCAACACCGAAAGCAGCTGCTCGCCAATGGCTTTGGCTCTTTTAAGCTCTTCCGGGCCGTAGCTTTTCCGTCCAGCGCGGTCCCTGGCATCCACGAAACCGATGAGGTTATCCCCGCTGATGAGCGGCACGGTGAGCAAGGTGGTGCTTCCCGAAAGCCTGAGCACCTCAGCCAGCGCCGGCTCGCTGGCCGGGTCGGCCAGCACCGCTGGCGCCGTGCGATGGCGTCGCACCCAGTGGTAAAGGGGATGGTCCGGGGGAACTTCGGCGAGGATGGCCTCCCGGCGGCCAAAGCCGTAGCTTTCCACCAGCTCCAAAGCGCCTCGGTCTCCCAGCAGGTAGAGGGCGGCCTTGGTGGTTTGGAGCTCCTCCAAAAACCGGTATAAAACCTCCTTTAAGCGAAGCACCGCCTCCGGATCCAACGGTGGCAGCATATGACCTCCACAGGCAGTGTAGCACCCGGATTGCTGTTGCATAAAAACCACAGCTTTGCAGGAAAACCACAGCCCAGCCTCCCACAAGCCGCCGCAGAGCTGGCACGGATCTCGCAAGGCCGAGGTCCGGGAGGCGGGTATGGCTTGGCAGCGGACGCTGGCGCGTGCGGTGGAAACGGAAGGGGTAGGGATTCACAGCGGTGCAAACGTGAAGATCCGGCTGCGCCCTGCTCCTGTGGGTACGGGGGTGGTTTTTGTGCGCACCGATTTAGGGGTGGCCATCCCCGCCCGCGCTGAGCACGCCCGCGATTTTTCCTTTGCCACCACCATTGGCGTCCGCGGTGCCGAGGTGGGCACCATTGAGCACCTGATGTCGGCCCTCTACGCTTTGGGCATCACCAACGTGTTTGTGGATATCTCCGGGCCGGAAGTGCCGGTTTTGGACGGTTCGGCGTTGCCCTTCGTACAGATGATCAAGCGCGCGGGGGTCATGGAGCAGTCCAGCTCCTTCCCGGAAGTGCGTTTGCTGAAGACCGTGCGGGTGGAGGACGGCGACCGCTTTGTGGAGCTGCACCCGTCCGAAACCTTTTCGGTGGATTACCGGGTGCGCTACAAGGCGCCGGTGGTGGGCGATCAGCGCTTGACCTTTACCGTTTCCCCGGAGCGCTACGCAACGGCTATTGCTCCAGCCCGCACCTTTGGTTTCCTTTCGGATGTGAAGGCCCTTCGCGACCGGGGGCTGGGGCGAGGGGGGAGCCTCTCCAACTGCGTGATCGTGGATGAGCACCGTGTGCTTTCCGGCCGCCTGCGCTTCCGGGACGAGTTTGTGCGCCATAAGGTTTTGGACCTCATTGGGGACTTGGCGCTTTTGGAGTACCCCCTGCGCGCCCACGTGGTAGCGCACAAAGCCGGCCACGCCCTGCACGTGGCGGCGGTGCGCGAGCTGTTGTCCCAGCCGGAAGCGTGGGAGCTCTTCGAGCCGGAACGGGTGACCCCGCTTTCCGTGCACCCCTTCGCCATGGAGCCGGCGGCCCAGGCAGTGGCCGGTTAGCGGTTCCCAGCGTTTAGCCATCGCCTTTTCCGTTCGCCTGTGGTAGTTTTGCCACACCATGGTAGGCCTGCTCGTGCTCCTGGCAGCCACAGCCGCACCGGAGCTGGAGGTGAACCTCACGCCGGCGCCGGGGAGGCTGTTGGTGCAGGTGACGGTGCAAAAGCCCATCCCCCAGGAGTGGGTGGAGGGCTTAGCGGGAGGGGCACCGGTGGCAGTGACCTACCGGATGAAGATCTTCCGCAACCGCCGCTTCCTTTGGGACCAGCGGCTGGCCAGTCACGAGCTGGTGGTGCGGGCACAAAAGGACCCGGTAAGCGCGGTGATTTCCCTGCAGGCGGAGCTGGATGGGGAGGTGCTGGCCTCCTCCCAAACCGCCAAGCTCGAACAGGCTCTGCAGTGGGTTTCCCGCCCACCCACCGTGGAGCTGCCCATCCCCCTCCATCACGAGCCGCTGTGGCTTTTGGTGCGCGCTGAGTTTCTCACCAAGTACAAGCTTCTGGTGATACCGGTGACCGAAGGCACCGACTGGGTGACCCGGGCCGTTCCGGAGGCGCCATGAGGTCCTGGCGCCGCTCCTGGCTGCGCCTCCGGCGGCAGGGCCGTTTTCTCTTGGGTGTGTACCTGGTGCTTGTGGCCCTGGGGGCCGCGCTGTACGCCCTCATTGCCCGGCTGCGGGAGGTCCCTGCCGAAGAGCTCACCAACCGCCTTTTGGTGTTCCTGCTCACGCTCTTCGACCTCACCCTCATGGTGGTGGTGCTTTTCGTGCTCCTGCGCTCCGTTTTCAAGCTTTTCGTGGAGCGACGGCTGGGGATCATTGGCTCCCGCTTTCGCATGAAGCTTTTGGTCTCCTACCTGCTGTTGATCCTGGTGCCGGCGGTGTTGATCTCGCTTTTAGCCACATCGCTTTTCTCCCACCTGGCTTCCTCCTGGTTTTCGGCGCCGGTGGAAGCGGTGGTGCAGGCGGGCGCTTCTCTGGCGGAAGGGGTGCGGCGGGAAAGCGAAGAGCGGAGCTTGCGGTGCGCCCAAGCCATGGCCGCACACCTTTCGGCGGTGGAGCCGCGACGGCGGGCGGCCGAGCTGGAGCGGCTGCACTTTTCCGGGAAAAACCACCTTTCGGCTTTGTTTGGGGAAAACGGTCCGGTGGTGGAGCTTTTGGAGCCCATGCGCACGGCGGCGTTGCGGTTGCCCTCCCTGACGGCTTCCGAGCTGAGCCATGCCGGCACCCGGGTGGACCGGGTGTCCCGGGTTTTGGTGGTGCGGGCGTGGGTGCCGCTGGGCGACGGGGCCGTAGTGGTTTGCGGGGAGGTCTGGCGCGAGGACGTTACCGCCGCCCAGGCGCGGCTGGCGCAGGCGGCTGCCTCGTACCAGGCGCTCAAGCTGCAACGGCCGGCCATTACCGCCACCTTGGTGCTTTCCTTTGGCGGCATCGCCCTCGTGGTGGTCTTTGCCGCGGTATGGACGGGGCTTTACCTTTCCCGCTCCTTTACCGAGCCTTTGATGGCTTTGGCAGCCACCACCGCAGCGGTGGCTGAGGGGGCGGAGCTGGCCGAGGTGCCGGTACCGGGGGAAGACGAGGTGGCGCTGCTGGTGGCTTCCTTCAACTCCATGGTGCGCCGGCTCAGGGCCCAGGAGCAGGAGCTGCGGGCCACCGTGGCCCGTTTGGATGCGGTGCTGGGGGCCATTCGCGCCGGCATCCTGTGGCTGGATCGGGAGAGAAGCGCGGTGCGCGGGAACCCCGCGGCGGCGGCCATGCTGGGCTTGCCGGCCCTGTGTGAGGGAAGCGTTCCGCTGGCAAAGCTCGCCGACCATGGCCTGGGGCGGCTGGTGGAGGTCATAAGCTCCGCCGCTTCCGGCTACCGCAGCTCCTTGACCCTCTACCCCGGAGGGGCCCCCAAGCACCTGGAGGTGACGGTGGTGGCTTTGGGGCGAGGGCCGGAGGTTTCCGGTTGGGTGGTGGCTTTGGAGGACATCACCCAGCTGCTGCGGGCCCAGCGGCAAGCGGCTTGGAGCGAGGTGGCCAGGCAAATTGCCCATCAAATCAAGAACCCCCTCACCCCCATTCGTCTGGCGGCCGAGCGGATTGCCCGCCATTTTGCCCAGAACCGCAATGACCTGGGGGAGGTGATCCCGGCCGGCTGCCGTGCCATCGTGGACCACGTGCGCTCCATGCAGGAGCTTTTGGACGCTTTTTCCCGCTACGCCAAGCTGCCGCCGGTGCAGCGTCGGCCGGTGGATGGGGAGGAGTTCCTCCAGCAGGTGGTGCGTCTTTACCAGGGGGTCAAGCCGGGCGTGGAGGTGAAGCTGGAGGCATCCCTTGCCCAGCGCCGGGTGTGGCTGGACCGCGACCTCTTCCGGCAGGTGGTGGTGAACCTCCTGGACAACGCCCTGGAGGCATCCACCCCACCGGGGGAGGTGGTGGTGCGGGCCTTTTGGGAAGGGGAGGAGATGGTTCTGGAGGTGCTGGACCGCGGGCCGGGGTTGCCGGTGGAGGACCCAGAGCTCTTGTTCCAGCCGTTCTTTTCCTCCAAGGGTCGGGGCTCCGGGGTGGGGCTGGCGGTGGTGTTGCGCATCGTGACCGACCATGGCGGCACGGTGCGCTTGGAGCCCCGGGAGGGTGGGGGGGTGCGCGCGGTGGTGCGCATCCCCGGGGGTGAGCCGTGAGAAGGGCGGCGATTTTGGTGGTGGACGATGAGCCCGGCATTCGCGAGCTTTTAAGCCAAATTCTGGCCGATGAGGGCTTTTCCGTGACCACCGTGGCTTCCGGCGAAGAAGCACTGGCCGCGGTGTCCCGGGAGGTCTTCGATTTGGTGATGCTGGATATCAAGCTTCCCGGGATGGACGGGCTGGAAGTGCTCCGCCAGCTCAAGGTAGGGGGCAAGAGGCTGCCGGTGGTGATGATTTCCGGTCACGCCACGGTGGAGCAAGCGGCGCAGGCGGTGAGGGAAGGGGCTGCGGACTTTCTGGAAAAGCCCCTGGGCCTGGAGCGGGTGCTGGTCACCGTCAACAACGTCCTGGAGCGTGCGCAGCTAGCGGAACGGTTGCAGGAGGAGGAAGAGGACGTTGAGCTCACCGGCGTTTCCCCGGCCATCGTGGAGCTGCGCCGGCAGATTCTTCTGGCTGCGCCCACCGACTCCCGGGTGCTCATCACCGGTCCCAACGGCTCGGGGAAGGAGGTGGTGGCCCGCCTCCTCCACCGGCACTCCCGGCGGGCGGCGGGGCCTTTTGTGGCCTTGAACTGCGCGGCGATCCCTGCGGAGCTCATCGAGTCCGAGCTTTTTGGCCACACCAAGGGGGCTTTTACCGGCGCGGTAGAGGCCAAACGCGGGAAGTTCGAGCTGGCGGACGGCGGCACCTTGCTGTTGGACGAGGTGGGCGACATGAGCCTTCTCACCCAGGCCAAGGTGCTGCGGGTGCTCCAGGAATCGCGCTTTACCCGCCTGGGGGGCGCCACGGAAATCCGGGTGGATGTGCGGGTCATTGCCGCCACCAACAAGGACCTGGAAGCGGAAATTGCCGCTGGCCGCTTCCGACAAGACCTTTACTTCCGCTTAAACGTGATCCCCATTCGCGTGCCGTCCCTGGCCGAACGGCGGGAGGACATCCCGCTTCTGGTGGAGACCTTCATGGCCAAGCTGGGCAAGCGCATGGGGGTCAAGCCCAAGAAGGTCACGCCCGAAGCCATGGAGGCCCTCCTGGCCTATCCCTGGCCGGGGAACGTGCGGGAGCTCCGCAATTTGGTGGAGCGGCTCTTGATCATGGTCCCCGGGGACGAAGTAACGCCCGCCGATTTGCCCATGAAGCTGGCGGAGACCGAGGTCTTTTGGCCCGGCCGTCCGCTGCCCTTGAAGCAAGCCCGGGAGGCCTTTGAGCGGGAGTACATTGCCCGGGTGCTGCGGGCCTGCGACCAGAACATGTCGCAAGCGGCGCGGGTTTTGGGCCTGGAACGCTCCCACCTTTACCGGAAGGTCAAGGCTTTGGGGATTAAGGTTGACGGCGGGACAGGAGAAAGTTAGCATCAAGCGATGTCCTACCCAGGCTCTCCCGATAAGGACCCGAAGGTGCAGCAGCGGATCCTGGCGGCTTTCCGCGAGGCCGTGCGCCTTTACCAGGACGGCCACCGGGACGAGTGCCAAACGGTGCTCCACTCGATTCTGGAGGTGGACCCCGCTTTCCGACCGGCCCAGCGGCTGGAAAGCGCCATCATTCAAGGTTTACCTGTGGATTTGGCCTCGCTTTTGGGTGACCTGGCCGGCGAGGCCGGCAGCCAAGTGGAGGGGTTGCTCTCCCAAGCCCGCCAGGCCCTGGCCGAGAGGAACTTCTCTCGCGCGGCGGAGCTTGCCCAAGGGGTGCTGCGGGAGCTCCCCGGGCACCAGGAAGCCCGCTCGCTGCTCCAGCAAGCGCAGACGGCCCAGAAGGCCCAGAGCGAGGTGGCCACCCAGTTGGCCCGGGCTCGCCAAGCGCTGGCTGCGGGGCTGGTGGAGGAGGCTAAGGGCTTTCTGGCGCTGGTGCGGGGAATTGCCCCGGATCACCCGGAGCTGGCGGAGCTGGAAGGCCTCATGGCTTCACAAACGCCTGGGGAAGCGGCCATGGTGGAGTTTGAAACCTTCACGCCGCCCCCCTCGCCGCCCACACCACCCCCTTCCCCCGCCGATCGCGTGGAGCTGGAAGCTCCCTGGGAAAGCGCAGCGCAAAAGACCACTTCCGGCTTCAGCTTTGATGCCGTGGGTGAGGTGCCCACCTTTAGCGCTGAGCCGGCAGTGCCGGAAAGCCCGGAAGAAAAGGTGGCGGCCTTGTTGGCCGAAGGCCAGGAGGCCTTTGACCGCGGGGACTACGCCCAGGCCGTGGACGTGTGGACCCGCATTTACCTCATTGATCCCCACAACCAGGAAGCCGAGCGTCGCATTGAGCAGGCCCGTCGGCGCCGGGAGGAGCTGGACCGTCTGGCGGAAATGAAGTACGCCGAAGCCCTGGAGGCGTTTGAGGGGGGGCGGCTGGAGGAGGCCAGGGAGCTTTTGCAGGAGGTGCTTTCCCTGCAACCCCAGCACGTGGACGCCAACGACCTCTTGGCGCGCCTGGAAACGCCCTCGGCGCCGCCTCCTCTGCGGGCGGAGCTGCCGGCGGTGGAGGAGGACCTCTTCCGCGACGATTTTGTGCCGCAGGAGATCGTCTCCGGGGAAAGCGCGGCAGTGAGCGAGGTGCCGCTGGAAGAAAGAGCGGTGCCGCGCCCTGTACGGCCAGCGGTGAAGGCCCGGCGCCTGGCTTTGCCTTTGCCGGTGATGGTGGGTGTGGGAGTGGCGGTGGTAGTGCTGGTGGTTTTGGGTTTGGTTCTGGGGGGCCGGGTGTTTCAATCCGGGCCTTCGGTGGAAGACACCCTGCAAGAGGCGGAAAGGCTGGCCCAGCAGGGGCAGCTGCAGGACGCCATCAAGCTTTTGCAAACCCTCAACCTGGAGGGCCCGGAAGCCAACCAGGTGCAGCAGCGGATCCTGGAGTACCAGAAAAAACTCAAGGTCCAGGCGCCTCCTCCCCCCACGGTGGACCTCGCTCCCGCCAAACAGGCCCTGGGCGAGGGGAGGTACCTCAAGGCCGCTTTGGTGTTGCGGGCAGCGGCCAAAAAGGCCCCTCACGACGAGGGGGTGCGCCAGCTCCTGGGACAGGTGGCGGCTTACGATCCTGGCCTTCCGGCGTTAGCGGATGCCTGGGAAAAGGGCAGCTGGGAGGTGGCTTCCCGTGCGCTGGCCACCATGGTGGAAGCCCATCCCCAGGATGGGGAGTTACGGCAAGCCTGGCAGGTGGCCCGCTACAACTGGTCTCTGGAGCTGCTGCGGGGTTTCCAGGTGGCCGATGCGGCCAAGGTGCTGGGGGAGCTCGCTAAGGAGACCAACGACCCCGAGGTGGGAAGGCTTCACGAGCTGGCCCGCGCCTACCTTTCCCGCTCGGTGGACCCGCGCTACAAGATCTTCGTGAACTCGCTGAGCTTCCGCGAGCTACCGTGATGTCCTCGCCGCGGTTGCCTTTCGACGTGGAGCTGGCCTGGGGTACGGCGCCTGCGCCCAAGGTTGAAGCGCCACGACCCGCCGGTTTTTTACGGTTGTTTTTGGCGTTGCTCGGGGATTTGGGTCTTGCGGCGGTGATGCTCTTTGCGGTAGCTGCCGGGGCCAGCCGCTTTCAGCTTTCCTGGTCTGGGCTGGAAGTGGCAGGGGTTTTGGTGGTGAGCCTGGGGCTTTTAGCGGGATGGGTGGAGGTGGCGTGCCTGTGGTTTTTTCACAGGACGGTAGGGATGCAGCTGGTAGGGGTGCGGTTTGAAAAGCCCCTGAAGCTAAAAAAGGCCGTTTTCCTGTGGTTTTTGGTGCTGCTGGCAGCCCCCCTTTTGGGCCTTCCCCTGCTGCTGGGTGGGCGAGGCTCCCGGGGGCTCGAAAAGCTCGCCGGATCGGCCCTTACCCTTGAGAGCCATCCCGCCGGCGCTTAAAAACGAGGCTAATGTGATCGGTGGCTCCGGTTTTAAAGTTAATGGCGGCAATACCCACCAGTTCCCACCCCTCCGCACCCAAGCGGTTCATTTCGTCCTCGTAGGAGATGGGCAGTTGGTAGTTTCGGGACTGAATGTTAAGGACCTTGTACTCCCATTTGCTGCGCTCCATACCTCCTCCCCTGCGCTCCCAGTTTCCGGCTCACGGTTCGCCGGGTACTATACCACGTTTTCTTGATTGCGATGCACTCTCCCCGTCTTTCCGTGGTGATTCCGGCCTTTAACGAAGCCGGGCGCCTGCCGCAAACCCTGGAGCGGATTGCTGCTTATCTCACCGCCAAGGCGGAGCTGCTGCCGGCGGAAGTGGTGGTGGTGAACGACGGCTCCACCGATGCCACAGCGGCGGTAGCTTCCGCTTGGCAGCCGCCGCCGGGGCTTTCGCTGGTGCTGCATTCGCTTCCCCAAAATCGCGGCAAGGGTGCGGCGGTACGCGCGGGTTTGGCTTTGGCTTCCGGGGAGCTGGTGCTCATCACCGATGCGGATTTGGCGACACCCATCGAGGAGCTGGAAAAGCTTTTGCCCTACGCTAACGCGGTGGCCTGTGGCTCGCGGGCGGTGGACCGGCGGCTTATTTTCAAAAAGCAGCCTTTCCTTCGGGACCGCCTGGGCCGGGCTTTTAACGTGGCCTTGCGGCTTTTGGGGTTGACCCAGCTACGGGATACGCAGTGCGGCTTCAAGCTGCTCCCCGGAGCGTTGGCCCGGGAGCTCAGTGCCGAGCTTACCTTCGACGGCTTCATTTACGACGTGGAGCTTCTAACCCGTGCCCAGAGGAGGGGCTTTGCGGTGGTGGAGGTGCCGGTGCGCTGGGCCCACGTGGAGGCCTCCCGGGTTAAGCCCCTCCGTGATGGGCTGGCCATGCTGGCCGACGCCCTTCGCTTGCGCTTGAAGCTTTGGCGAGAAGGGCCTAAAGCTTGCCGTAAAGGGGAAAAGCGCGGGTAAGCGCTTCCACCTCACTGCGAACCGCCGCCCATACCGCTTCATCCTCGCTGCGCAGCACCCGGTCAATGAGACGGGCAATGAGCTTCATTTCCTCCGGGCCCATGCCCCGGGTGGTGACCGCCGGGGTTCCCAGGCGGATGCCCGAGGCAATGTAGGGCTTGCGGGTGTCAAAGGGCACGGTGTTCTTGTTCACGGTGATACCCGCCCGCTGCAGCCGTTCTTCGGCCTTCTTGCCGGAAATGCCGTCGGGCCCCAAATCCAGAAGCATGAGGTGGTTGTCGGTGCCACCGGAAACCATACGCCAACCCAGGTTTTGCAGCTCCTGGCACAGAACCTTGGCGTTTTCCAGGACCCGGGCAATGTACGCCTTGAACTCTGGCTTTAGCGCCTCGGCAAAGGCCACCGCTTTGGCGGCAATGACGTGCATCAGCGGCCCGCCCTGCACCCCGGGAAACACCGCTTTATCCAGCGCTTCCGCAAACTCCGCCTTGCACATCACCATGCCGCCCCGGGGCCCACGGAGGGTCTTGTGGGTGGTGGTGGTGACGAACTCGCAGTGGGGAACCGGCGAGGGGTGAAACCCGGTGGCCACCATGCCGGCAATATGGGCAATGTCGGCCATGACGTAGGCCCCCACCTCGTGGGCAATGTCGGCAATGAGGGCAAAGTCAATGATGCGGGGGTAGGCAGAAGCCCCGCACACGATGAGGCGGGGCCTGTGCTTCCTGGCCAAGTCCCGAAGCAGGTCGTAGTCAATGGTTTCCGTGTCCCGCCTGACACCGTAGGGCACCACGGTGAAGGTTTTGCCGGAAAAGTTCAAGGGGTGGCCGTGGGTGAGGTGGCCGCCGTGGGTTAAGTCCATGCCGAAAAATACGTCCTGAGGTTGCAGCACCGCCAGGTACACCGCCATGTTGGCCTGCGCCCCGGAGTGCGGCTGCACGTTCACGTGATCGCAGCCGAACAGCTTCTTGGCGCGCTCCCGGGCCAGCTCCTCCGCCACATCCACGAACTCACAGCCACCGTAGTAGCGCTTGGCCGGGTAGCCTTCGGCGTACTTGTTGGTCATCACCGAGCCCATGGCGGCCAGCACCGCGGGGGAGACGAAGTTTTCCGAAGCGATGAGCTCCAGCCCGTGGTTTTGTCGGCCCCTTTCTTTTTGCAGGGCCTCGGCAATTTCCGGGTCGGTTTGGCGAACGGTTTCTTCCAGGAACGAGAAAAAGCGCTCCCTTTCACTCATCCTTGGCCTCCAGTTTGGCCACCCGGCGGGCGTGACGACCGCCATCAAAAGGGGTGGCGAGAAAGATGTCCACCATTTGCTTGGCCACCGCCTCGCCGGTGACCTTGCCGCCCATGCAAAGCACGTTGGCGTTGTTGTGCCGGCGGGCCATTTCCGCGGTGTAGGCGTCGTGGCAAAGGGCGGCGCGCACGCCGGGGTGGCGGTTGGCGGCCATGCTCATGCCGATGCCGGTGGCGCAAATGAGGATGCCACGGGCTTCCGCTTCGCGGGCCACCCTGGCGGCCAGGGTATGGGCAAAGTCCGGGTAATCCACCGATTCTTCCGAATGGGTGCCCAGGTCCTCCACCTCCCGGCCGGCGGCCCGCAGGTGCTCGAGGATGGCCCTTTTCAGGGCAAACCCGGCGTGATCCGAGGCAATGAAGATCTTCATCGCAAGTCCCGGCTCACCAGGAGCCGACGGTGGGATGGTACAACTTTTCAAACTCCGAGAGGGCAAAGCGGTCAGACATGCCGGCCAAATGGTCCACCAGGATGCGCACAAAGCGGGGGTCGGGGTGGTAGTGGGTGGTCACTTCCTCCTGAGCCTGGCCGTGGGGCAAATCCCGCAGGTAGGGCCGGCCGGAAACCTCGGAAAATCGCAGCAATACGTAGGGCGGAAGGGTCAGGGGGTTGCTGTAGTAGGCGCGGAAAAGGCCGGTGAGCACCAGCTGTGCGCGGTGGTCCTGGAGGTTCACCTCCTGGTGGTTGATGATGAACTGGTAAATGAAGGCCTTGAGCTCGGCAAAGAGCGGCTGCATGTGGGGCGAAAAGGCCACCAGCTCCCGGGGACTTGCGGCCCAAAAGCGCTGCCAGGAAGCGCGGTCGCCCAAGCCGAAAGTGGCAGCCAGCTCCCCGAGCTGCCGGGCGGTGTGGCGTACCGCATCGGTGACCAAAAGGTGGATGAGGGTGCGCTGGAGGGCCGCCGCCCTCCGGAAGGCCGAGCGCTCCTGCCGGTAGCGGTCCCCCAGAATCTCGATGGCTTGAGCCACCAAGCCCAGCGGCTCCACCGCGGAAAGGCTTACCGCCTCGTTGGCCAGGCCGTCCTCCAGATCATGGGTCTGCTGGGCAATTTCGTCGGCGAGGGCCACCACCTGGCCTTCCAAATGGCAGGGCTGGTGCAACCGCAACCCTTCCCGGTCGGGGAGGGGGAAGGGCAGGTCCGGGTTCCAGGAGGTGTGCTTCAGGATGCCCTCCCGCACGGGGTCGGTGAGGTTTAAGCCGGGTGTGGGGTAGCGTTGCTCCAAAAGGTCCACCACCCGCAGGGAGTGGTAGTTGTGCTTGAAGGTACCTACCTCGCCAACCACGCTGGCGGGCAGCGGGCAGGAGGGCTCCTTCCCGGCCAGGATGCGGGCCAGCACCTTTTCCCCCGAGTGGCCAAAGGGGGTGTGGCCCAGGTCGTGCCCCAGGGCAATGGCTTCCGTGAGGTCCTCGTTGAGCCCTAAGGCGCGGGCCATGGTACGCGCCAGCTGGGCCACCTCCAGGGTGTGGGTGAGCCGGGTGCGGGGGTGGTCGGCGGTGTGCGGCACGTACACCTGGGTTTTGTGCTTGAGCCGGCGGAAGGCCCGGGCGTGGAGGATGCGGTCGCGGTCCCGGGCAAACTGGGTGCGAAAGTCCTCTTCGGGGTTGGTGGCATCGAGAGGGTGCCGACGGGTGGCGTCCCGGGAAAGCGTAGCGTAAGGGGCCAGAAGCGTTTCTTCCTGGGCTTCGAGGACCGATCGCAGGCGTAAGCTCACGGTGGTCATGCCTGCCCCCGAAGGAAGCTCAGGGCTTCCCCCACCAGGCGCAGGGAGCCGGTGACCAGGGTAAGGCGGTGGGGTGCGGCAGCTTCCAGCGCTTCGGCCACACTGGCCGCCACCCGGCAGCCGGGGAACGCGCGGGCGAGCTCCTCAAGGTCCCGGGCCCGGGGGGAAGGGAGCGGTGTCACCTGCACCTCTCCCACCAGCGGCCGCAAAAGCTCGGCCATGGCGGCCAGGGGCTTGTCGGACAAGCAGGAAAAGACAAGGTCGAGCTTCCCGGCCAGACCGGCGGCAGCAAGCGCCTGGGTTAACGCCGTCATGGCTTCCAGGTTGTGAGCCCCGTCCAGCAAGAACCGGCGCCCCTGCCAGCGAATTTCCTCGAGCCTTCCCGGCCAGCGGGTGGCAAGCGTGCCGGCAATCAGGGCGTCGCGGCTGGGGCGGGGAACCAGCTGCAGCTGGTCCAGCGCCCCAAGCCCGGCCAGGGCCAGGCGGTAGTTGTGCACTTGAAAGCGGCCTGCCAAGGGAAGCTGCAGCTGCCACTCTTCGCCGAACGCGTGGGCGCGAACGGTGGAGAAGAGGGAGGGTTGGGCCGTGGGGAGAGGTTCCACCGTGACCCACTGGGACGCCCGGGAAATGCGGGTCTGCGGGCCAGCGTGGGTGCGGATCACCTCCGCAAGGCTTGGGTCCCACTCACCCAGGATGGCTTCCCGCCCCCGCAGGGCAGCGGCCTTTTCGGCGGCAATGTGGGCGCGGGTGGGTCCCAGCCAGTCCTGATGGTCGGTGCCCACGTTGGTGAGCAGCGCCACCTCGTGGGCCTTGGCGTTGGTGGCATCCCAGCGGCCTCCCAGGCCGGCTTCCATGACGGCAATGTCCACGTGGTTTTCGGCAAAGGCCGCAAAGGCAGCGGCGGTGAGGGTTTCGAAGTAGGAAAGCTCAGGAAACCGGGAAAGCCTCTGAACCCAAACCAGGAGCTCTTCCGGAGGCAGCGGGGTACCGCCAATGCGGATGCGCTCCTCCACCCGCACCAGGTGGGGGGAGGTGTAGAGCCCCACCCGCAACCCCATGCTTTGCAGGATAGAAGCTAAAAACGCCGCGGTGGACCCCTTGCCGTTGGTGCCCAGCACCAGCACCGAGGGAAAGCTATGTTCCGGGTGGCCCAGCTCCGCTAAAACCCCGGCAATGCGCTCAAGACCGGGCACCACCCGGGCTTCGAAGCGATGGGCCAAGAGCCGGTCAAGCTCTAGGGCGAGAGGTGGGCGAGACACCGGATCAGCGTCTCCTTCAGCTCCCCCCGGGGGACCACCATGTCCAGCATCCCGTGCTCCAGCAAGAACTCCGCCCGCTGGAAGCCCTCGGGCAGCTTTTGCCGGATGGTCTGCTCGATGACCCGCGGCCCGGCAAAGCCAATGAGCGCTCCCGGCTCACCGATGTTGATGTCCCCCAGCATGGCGAAGGAGGCGGTAACGCCGCCGGTGGTGGGGTCGGTGAGCACGGAAATGAACGGGATGCGTGCCTGGTGGAGCTTGGCAAGCGCTGCGGAAATCTTGGCCAGCTGCATGAGGGAAAGCACGCCTTCCTGCATGCGCGCGCCGCCGGAGCAGGCAACCGTCACCAGCGGCGTGCGGGTTTTCAGGCAGCGTTCAATGGCGCGGGTGAGCTTTTCCCCCATGGCCGAGCCCATGGAGCCCCCCATGAAGGCGTACTCCATGGCGCCAACGATGACCCTGCGGCCCCCCATCTTGCCCACGCCAATGAGCATGGCGTCGTGCTTGAGCCCCTTTTCCCGCAGGGCTTTGAGCCTTTCGCTGTAGGGCTTGGAGTCCACGAACTCCAAGGGGTCGGTGGAGTACACGTTGCCGAAGAGCTCTTTCCACTCGCCGTTGTCAAAAAGCTGGGCGAGCCTGGTGCGAGCCGAGATCCTGTGGTGATGGCCGCAGCGGGGGCAAACAAACAGCGAGCGCTCCAGCTCCTTTCGGTAAAGGATCTCCCGACACCCCTCGCACTTGACCCAAAGCCCTTCGGGTACGCGACTGGGGGGACGCTCCTCCCGGCTGGTTCGGCGAAACCAAACCATCATCGGTGGTGGCCTCGAGCTTGAGCGGTGGGGCCCTCAGTGCCGGAGGGCCCATCCTCAAGGCTTAGGCGGAGGGACTCTCCTCCAGGTCGTTGGGGATCCCCAGCCGCTGGCAAGCCGCATCGTACATTTGGCGCGCGGCCTTCTGCGCGGCTTGGAGCTCGGCGATGCGCTGCTTGACCCGCTGCAGCTCTTCCTGGATTTGGTTCTCCAGGTCCTGGATCTCCTGCTTGGTCACTTTCAGGGTTTCCTCGTAAAACTTGCGCTGTTGTTCGGTCAGTACCGCCATGTTTGTTCCTCCCTCCTATTGGGGCTTGAACGGTATGGGTTGGGTAAACCAGGTTTTCACCTTCACCCCATCCTTGGTTGCCGGTTTGTATCGCCAGTTCCTCACAGCCGCCACCGCGGCAGCATCCAGCCCTAAGTCGGGTTTGATGCCGCGCAGCACTTTCACATCCCGCACCACACCATTTTCGTCCACCAGCACGCTCAAAATCACCGTACCCCCCTGGCGCTGGCGGGCGGCCAGCGGCGGGTAGTTGGGTTTGGGCATGAGGATGGGCTCGGGCCAAACGTCCGGGACATCCACCAGGTCTCCCTCTTTCACCGCCGGCGCCGGAGCTTGGGCCACCACGGGAGCGGGGGTAGGTGTGGGTCTCGGCGTGGGTGTGGGTTCGGGGGTAGGCGTGGGCTCCACCTCAGCGGGTGGCACCACCGGCGGCGGGACTACCGCAGGAGCCGGAGTGGGCGTGGGTGCCGCCGGCCGGGTGGGTGCCGGCGTCGGTGCCGCCGTGGGGATGGGCGTGCGCGTCGCGGGGGCCGCCACCGTGGGGACAACCGCCGGTGCTGCGGCCGGTTGCCCTGCGGGGCGCGCGGCAGCTTCTGGCCCCGGCAACGCCGGTGGCGCCGTGGGCTCCGGAATCCCCGCCTGGGCCACCTGCTGCGCTTCGGGGGTGGGTGCCGGCAAGGGCGACTCCGCCGGTTTGCTGCGGGTTAAGAGGAAATACCCGCCAACCACCACCACCAGCACTGCAGGCACCGCCCAAACCAGCGGTGAGGGCTTCGGGCGCTGGGGGATTGCTTCCTCCAGCTCGGGGATGGTCACCGGCTGGGCGGGGGCGGGAGCCGGCTCCGGCTTTGGCGGCGCTGCCGGCTGGGGTTCCGGTGGCTTGGGCGTTGGGGCGCTCACCGGTAGTTTCACCGTGGCCGCCGCTTCGGTGGCCAGCGCCGGACGTTCCCGTCCTACCAGGTCGCAGAGGAAAGCCGCCAGCTGTGCCGCGCTGGGAGCTGGCTCGAAGGCGCGCATGGCCGCTTCCAGGTCCTTGGCCATGTCGGCTGCCGACTGGTAGCGCTCCTCGCGCTTTTCCTTAAGCGCCTTGAGGAGGATCTGCTCCACTTCGGGCGGGATGCTGGGGTCCAGCTCCCGGGGTGGCACCAGCTTGGGGCTGCGCACCTGCTCGAGGATGGAAAGCTCCGAATCCCCGGAAAAGGCCTTGCGCCCCACGATCATCTCGTAAAGCACCAGGCCCAGGGAGAAGATGTCGGAGCGGTGGTCCAGGTCCTTGCCCCAGGCCTGTTCCGGGGACATGTACTGAAGCTTGCCTTTGAGAGCCCCGGCGCGGGTATGGGAAGCCTTGGAGGCGGCCTTGGCAATGCCGAAGTCACAGAGCTTGATTTCCCCTTCGTAGGAGATCAGCACGTTTTGCGGGGAAACGTCGCGGTGCACCAGGGCCATGGCCTGGCCCTTGAAGTCGCGCTTGCGGTGCGCGTAGTCCAGGGCATCGGCTAACCGCGCCCCCACGTACAGCGCCAGAGGCAAGGGGAAGCGCTCCCCTTTAGCCTGCAGCTTGTTGAGGATGGAGCGCAGATCGAGGCCGTCAATGTACTCCATGGCGATGTAGTAGGAGCGCTCGATCTTGCCCAAGTCGTAAATGTGGATGATGTTGGGGTGCTGGAGCTGGGCGGCCAGCTTGGCCTCGTCAATGAACATGGTGACGAACTCGTCGTTGTCGGTAAGGTGCGGGAGGATGCGCTTGATGGCCACGATCTTCTGGAAGCCCTCCAGGCCCTTCATGCGCGCCTTGTACACCTCGGCCATGCCGCCGGTGGCAATGTGCTCGATGAGCTCGTACTGGCCAAAGGCGGTGCCGGTGGTGGCTGTGGGCTGGGCGGCCGCAGGCTTGGGAGGCTCAGGGCGAGCCACGGGAGCTTCGGCTGGAGGGGGAGGGGTAGGCTTGGCTTCCGGTTTGGGCTTGGGTTTCAGAGGCACTTCAAGCCCGGAAAGGGTTTGCGAGAGCAGCTCGTCCACCCGCTTGGCGCCGGTATCCTCCGCGGGCTTGGGCTTTTTCTCTTCGGCCTTGAGGACATCGGCAATGGTGGCTTCCAGCACCCGCTCCACGTCCTCCACCGCTCCCTTTGGGGCGGGCACCTGGCGGGGAGGGGTTGGGGGTTTGGGTGGTGCGGCGGGTGCGGCCTGGGGTGGGGCTGGTGCCGGCGCCTCCGGTTTCTTCACCGGGGCTTTGGGTTCCACGCGGATGCGCTGGGTATCGGCTGGGCTGGGTGCTTCTTCTTCCTCACTCAGGATATCGCCAAAGAGCTCCTGGGAGGTCACCACGCCGCCCTCGGCGCCCTGCTGTTTCAGGGCCTCAAGGATTTCCACCTTGGTTTTTTCGGAAACCGTGGCGGCCCGTGCTCCGGCTTCCAGCCACTGCTTCACGCAATCCCGGAGCTGCTGGTCGGAAAAGGGCTTGGGGAGAATGTCCTGGGCCCCTAACCGCTGGGCGTCCCCGCGGGTGTCGCTGCCGGTGTAGCCACTCATCAGGACGACAAAGGGGGTGGTCCGCAGGCCAGCCCGGGCTCGCAGTTGGGTAATGGCGTCTTCCACCTTGACCCGGGGCAACACCGAGGTTAACAGCACCAGCGAAGGCTCCACCTTGCTGCAGTGGGCGATAGCCCCATCCAGGTCGGTGGCGGAGAGGAACTCCACGTTCAAGGGAGCCAAGGCGGCCGCATAGCGGGCGGCGTTGCGGGGCTCGTAGTCAACGAGGAGGACTGTCGGTTTCATGGGCCTATCCCACCTCTCGGTCCAGCTGCCGGTTATTGTCGCTTACCGGCAACGCTTCCGTCAAGGGAAGTCTCGAGGTGTGTAAAATAGTGGTGAAGGCCATGTCAGGCCGGGAGCCTAAAATGTCGGGACACAACAAATGGAGCACGATCAAGCACAAGAAGAGCAAGCTCGATGCCAAGAGGGGCAAGCTCTTCACCAAGCTGATTCGGGAAATCACCACCGCAGCGCGCTTGGGGGGTGGTGATCCGGAAGCCAACCCGCGTTTGCGGGCAGCCATCCAGGCGGCTAGGGCCGCCAACATGCCCCAGGAAAACATCACCAAAGCCATCCAGCGGGGTACCGGCGAGCTTCCTGGGGTGACCTACGAAGAGGTGGTGTACGAGGGGTACGGCCCCGGCGGGGTGGCGGTCATGCTGCAAGTGCTCACCGACAACCGCAACCGCACCACCGCGGAGATCCGGCACCTGTTCTCCAAGCACGGCGGCAACCTGGGGGAAACCGGGTGCGTGTCGTTCCTCTTTAAGAAGCAGGGTTACCTTCTCGTGCCCAAGAGCTCGGGTTCTGAGGACGCGGTGATGGAAGCGGCTCTGGAAGCAGGGGCTGAGGACTTTTTCGCCGATGACCCCGAGTTTTTTGAAATCTACACCGCTCCTGACGAGCTCCATCGGGTGAAGGGCGCCTTGGAGGCCAAGGGGTTCACCGTGGAGCAGGCCAAGATCGAAATGGTCCCCACCACCCAGGTGCGTCTGGAAGACAAGAAGGCCGAGCAAATGATCCGCCTCATGGAGGCCTTCGAGGACCACGACGACGTGCAGAACGTGTGGGCCAACTTCGATATTGACCCCAGCTTGCTGGAAGCGCAGTAAACGTGCGGGTGCTGGGCGTTGACCCGGGGACCCGAACCACCGGTTGGGGCCTCATTGAAGCTGAAAACGGAGAGATCACCCGCGTGGCTTGGGGTTGCCTCAAGGGCAAGCGGGGTCTGCCCCGGGCGCAAACGCTCGCTGGGCTAGCCGACGAGCTGCTAGCGCTCCTCGCCCAATGGCAGCCCCAGGTGGTGGCGGTGGAAACCCCTTTTGTGGCGCGATTCCAAAAGGCTAGCCTGCTTTTAGCGGAAACTCGCGGTGCGCTTTTGGCAGCGCTGGGTCAGTGGGGTGGAGAGGTAGCGGAGTACGAGCCGGCGCGGGTCAAGTCCTGGGTGGTGGGTAACGGGCGGGCGGAAAAACAGCAGGTGGCCTGGCTGGTGCAAAGGCTTTTGGGGATTGCCGAAGAGCTGCCCGCGGACGCCGCCGATGCTTTGGCGGTAGCACTTTGCCATCTCTTGGACAGGAAAAGCGTGCATCTCCGCTGATTGAGCTCTGGCGCTACGCTCGTTGACTCTCCTTTCCTTCCTGTGTTAGCCTCACCGAGCCGGAGAAGGGCTGCCTCATCCGGCAAAACCAACGGACTTGGCGGAAGGCCAATCCGGGAAAGTGAGGAGGCGAACGTGTTAGGAGATCTGGTTACCTATTTCCAGCAGGGTGGTATCACCATGTGGCCACTTTTGGTCTTCTCGATCTTGACCGCGACGTTTATCGTCGAGCGCGGGCTGGCGTTGCGGAAGGCCAAGGTCAACGTGAATGAGTTCCTTTCCAAGGTACGGAAGGCGCTTCTCGTCAACCGCGACGTGCGCGGGGCCATGAAGGTGTGCGAGGAGTACCAGGGACCGGTGGCTTCGGTGGTGAAGGCGGCTTTGGCCCGCTACGGTCATCCCCGGGAGGACATCGAGAAGAACATTGAGTCGGCCGCAGTTTTTGAAAGCGCCCGTCTGGAGCGGGGCTTGATGGTGCTGGCCACCTCCGCCAACATCTCGCCAATGTTGGGCTTCTTGGGCACGGTTACGGGCATGATCAAGTCCTTCGCGACCCTTGCCCAGGCTGGTCTTTCCAACCCTGGCGCCGTGGCGGCCGGTATCTCGGAGGCACTGATTACCACCGCTACCGGTTTGTTCATTGCCATCCCTGCCCAGCTCGGCTACAACTACTACATGAGCCGCATCAACCGGTTCATGCGGGATATTGAGGTGGCTTCCAACATGTTGATGGACACCTTCATTGAGATGGATAGCGAGCGGTACGGACAGGGAGGCGGCGCGGAGGCGTAAGATGATCCGAATACGGCGAGTAGGCCGTAAACCCGACCCTTACATCCCCACCGCGACGATGGCGGATATCGTTTTCCTCCTCATCATCTTCTTCATCGTCACGTACAACATTGAGGTGGACAAGGCTCGGGTGCAGTTGCCGCGCACCACGGTGCGCACCGATGTGCCCCGCGATGCTGCCTACGTTTCGGTGGATACCGAGGGTGTCATCAGGGTTTCGGGTGGCAAGGAAACCTCTGTGCCTGTGGCAACGGTGGAAGAGGTTCAAACCTTTGCCCAAAACGTGGTAGCCCAGGCTCCGGATAAGCCGTTCGTGGTGAAAGCGGATAAGGGCACGCGGTATCAAATCATTGACAAGATCCTCGATGCTTTGAAACAGGCACGGGTGCGAACGATCTTCCTTCTCTCCGAGCAGCGTACGATCTCGGATAAGAGCTGAGGGGGGCGCCATGAAACTTGAACGTCGGAAAATACCGCCGGAAATCTTTACGGGATCCATGGCCGATGTGACCTTCCTCCTCATCATTTACTTCATGGTGACCATGGCTTTTTCGGCCACCAAGGGGTTGGACTTTGCGGTTCCCAAGGAAGACACCGCCCAGGTGCAGCTGGAGAGGGAAGAGGCTGTGGAGGTCAAGGTCACGCCGCAAGGGACCTACCTGGTGGACGGCCGGCCCTTGGCTTTATCGCAGTTTGCCGACTACCTCAAGGGTAAGATCGTTCCGGGCAAGCTGGTGGATGGGAAACCCGTCATTGAAAAGCCCGTGATCCTGCGCCCGGATCCCCAAGCCCCCTACGGGGCCATGATGGACGCCTTTGACGAGCTCCGGCAGGTGAAGGACAAGCTGGGACTGGCCAGGGAGCTGAACATTTCTCTACCTACCCAGCGGGAAATCGAAAACCTGTGGGGCGCTCTGGGAGCTCTGTAGCCGTGCGGCGGTCGTGGCCCTACAATAAAAGTGGAGGTGTTGTATGAGCACCAATGAGCGCCAAAAGCAAGACCTCACGCTCCAAGAGCTGACCATGCTGGCGCAGGAGTACGAGGAGGACCGGCGCACCCTTCGGATCGCAACCATCATTGCGGTCATCTTCCACGTCGTGCTCTTCATCATTCGCTTCCCCGAATGGGCAACGCGAACGGCTGAGGCCCAGCAAAACAAACCCAAGATCTTCGTGGTGCAGCAGCCGCGCTTCAAGCCCCCGGAAGTGCAGAAGCAGCAGGAGATCCTCAAGCCGAAGACGGTGAGGGTGCCGATTCCGGACCCCACACCTGATGAACCGGAGCCCGTCCGTCAGTACGAGCCGGAGGAGGAAATCCCCGATACCCCGCTGCCGGCGGACGCAGTGTTTGGGGATATTGGCCCCCCACCGCCACCGGAGGACGAGGGACCGATTCGTGTTGGTGGGCAGCTTAAGGAGCCGCGGCGAATCAAATATGTGGACCCCGTTTATCCGGAGATTGCCCGGCGGGCAAGGGTCTCAGGGCCGGTTATCCTTGAAGTGGTGCTGGATAAGGAGGGCAACCCCAAGAGCGTGAAGGTGCTCCGCGGTCTCTCCATGGGGCTTACCGAAGCCGCGGTGGAAGCGGTGAAGCAATGGAAATGGGAGCCCTCGACCCTTAACGGGAAACCAGTAGAGGTCATCATTATCGTTACCGTGAACTTCCGCCTCCAGTGAGCGATCATGGCACTCCAAGGCTCCCTCGCTGACTTGGCTCTCCCCGACGTAATCCAGTTGGTATCGGTGTCGGGTAAAACGGGGGTGTTCACGCTCTCCGGCGATGGGGGCATCGTCGGTAAGATCTTCCTCAAGGACGGGCAAATCGTGGACGCCTACGTGGGCAACCTGCGGGGGGAAAACGCCGTTTACGAAATGGCCATCTGGCAGCGGGGCCAGTTCATCTTTACCCCCCAGGTGGAATCCGACCAGGTCACCATCACCAAGTCCAATGCCTCACTGATGATGGAGGCGGCGCGCCGACTCGACGAGTGGCGGGTTTTGCAAAAGCGCATTCCTTCTTTGGATTTGATCCCGTACTTTTTGCCTCGGGAACCGGGCCACGATCAGGTAACCCTTTCCCCCCACGAGTGGGTGGTGGTGACCAAAATTGACGGCCAGCGCTCCATCCGGCAGCTGGAGGAAGTGACCAAGCTTTCGGCCTTTGATTTGTGCAAGACGCTCTTTGGCCTTATCACCTCGGGGCTTATTGGGCTCCGTTCGCCGGGGGAGGAAGCCCCCCAGGGAGCTCCGGCCGGGCCTTCGGTGACAACGTTGCTGGCGCTCACCGAAAACATCCGCAAGATTGCCGAGGAAATCGTCGGGCCCGGAGGGGCCATCACCGTGGAAAAACAGTACCGGCTGGCGCGCACCGAAATTGAGCGAGGCAAGGGGATGAGCGCCGTGCAAAGCATGGTGGACCAGCTGGCGCGGGCCATCTCGCTGCTTAAGGGCGGCGAAGAAGCTGAGGAATTTCTCCGGCGGGTAACCCCGTTGGTTCAGCTGTAAACAAAGGGGGCAATGAGGATGAAATTGGTAGCGCGTTTTCTTCTGGCGGTAGCAGCAACGGGCGTTTTGGCGGCCGATTGGAATGCGGCCCTGTCCTTGTACAAGAAGGGCGATTACGCCGGGGCGCTGAAGGAGTTCCAGGCGGTGCTCCAGGAAAACCCCAACTACGCCGGCGCTTACTACTACGTGGGCGCCTGTCAGGAGAAGTTGGGCCAGAAGGACCAGGCGTTGGCTAACTACCAGAAGGCCAACCAAATGGAACCCACCAACCCAGCCTTTGCCAGGGCGCTGGCGGTTTTGCTGGTGGATATGGGAAAGGCTGCCGAAGCGGTAAAGGTGCTGCAGGTGGTGCCGGTGGAAACGCTCAAAGGCGAACAAAAGGCCGTGGTGCTGGCAACCCTGGCTCGGGCGCGGCTGGCGGCCAACGACACCAACGGTGCGGTGGAGGCAGCCCGTGCCGCTACCCAAGCGGGACCTCAGCAGGTGGATGCTTGGGCTGTTTACGGTGCGGCCCTGTCCCGGGCTGGCAAGGACGCCGACGCCTTCAACGCCTACCGCCGGGCCTTTGAGCTGAGCGGTGATGCCACGCTGGGCAAAACCGCTGCTACCGCGGGTCTGCGCGCTGCGCGTATGGTCAAGGGGCAGGAATCCAACGCCCTTTACAGCCAAGCGGCAACCGTCGCCGCCAAAGCCTACGAAAAGAAGGCTTCGCCGGACCTTGCTCTGCTGGCGGCAGAGGGCTTTCTGGGTGCCGACCGCTACGACGAAAGCCTGGCCTGGTTGGACAGGGCCGGTGTGGATAACGCCCTCACCACCTACTACCGCGGCCAGTGCGCCCAGGGCAAGGGCGACGTGGCAAAAGCCGAAAAGTTCTTCCGGGACGCGCTCACCAAGAGCCCCGATGCCCACCTTCGGCGGTTGATTTACAGCTCCCTGGGCTTTGTGCTGGACAAGCAAAAGCGCTATAAGGAGGCCGAGCAGGCCTACCAGGAGGCGGGCAACCCCACCAAGGTCGCGGAAATGCGGGACAAGCAGGCCAAGTACGAGCAAAACCTCAAAGCCGATGAGGAAGCCCGCCGCATTGAAGAAATCCGCAAGACCCAGGAAGAGCTGCGTCGGCTCCGGGGGGGCGCACCAACCCCCACGCCCAAGTCGTAAGCGCCAATCAACGCACGGGTACAAGAAAGGCCCCGCTGCCAGCGGGGCCTTACGGTTCTTGGGGGAGGGAGCGGACCCCCACCGCCGCCCCCAGAACTCCGGCCAACCCCCCGGCCAGCACTGTGGCCAAGAGGTAAGTGGGCGAAAAAGGCGGCAGGTGGATCCAAGGGGCCAGGATGGCTCGCCCCAAAAGCGCCAAACCCACGGCGGAAGCGCCCCCAAGCAAACCCAAAAGCGTACTGGCCACCAGGTAAGGAGCCCGGATGTCCTCCTCATGGGCGCCGATGAGCCGCATGATGGCAATCTCGTCAGCGTGGGAAAGCACCAGCAGCCTCACCGCTAAAACCACCAGCGCTGCAAAGGCAAAAACCAAAATCGAAGCCAAAAGCCCCGCCAGCCGCAAGGCCAAGGAAAACCCGGAAAGCGCCGGCCCCACCCATTCCTGGGAGGAACTCACCGCCGCCACTCCCGGATGGGTGCGGAGGAACTGCTTGAGGCCTTCCGCGTCCGCAGCGGCCACGGTAATGGAAAGCGCCGCCGGCAGGAGGCTTTCCCCGGCGGCCCCGCCGGCCCAGCCGGCAAGGGTTTGCCCAAGCTCTTTAGGGGAAAAGCTCACGGTCCTGGCTTGTGGAAAGCGGGAAGCCACCGCCGCTTGCAGCTGAGCAGGCTCTGAGCCGTCAGCCAGCACCGCCACCACCACCGCTTCCTTGGCCGCCCGCAGAAGCCCGGCGCGCCCCCACTGCAGGAAGCTGGCCGCCAGCATGGCCCAAGCCCCGCCTACAGCTAAAAGCAACACCGCCACCAGCGCCATACCCCTGGCTTCCCGCAGCTGCCGCCACACCTCCCGCCAAAGGTGCTGCCTCATGGCGGTCCCCACCGGTCCTGAACCAGCCTCCCCCGCTCCAGCACCAGGGTGCGGGCGGGGTGAGCGGCAATGAGCGACACATCGTGGGTGGCCACCACCACCGTGGTGCCGCGGTAGTTGGCTTCCCGAAAGAAGCCCATGAGCTCGTGGGAGCGCTCGGGGTCCAAGTTGCCGGTGGGCTCATCGGCCAGGATGAGCTCGGGCTGCACCACCAGCGCCCGGGCCACCGCTACCCGCTGCTGTTCACCGCCGGAAAGCTCCTCCGGCAAAGCGGAAAGCCGGTGCTGCAAGCCCACCTGGCGAAGGGCGTGGTAAGCCCGGCGCTGCTGCTCCCTTTCCGGCAACCCCAGGAGGTCCAGCACGAAGGTGATGTTTTCGCCCACGGTCCGCCGCCGCAGGAGCTTGAAATCCTGAAAAACCACCCCCATGCGCCGGCGGAGCTCCGCCACCTCCCGCCGATTGAGGGTGGTCAGGTCCTGTCCAGCCACCACCACTCGCCCTTGATCGGGTACCTCGGCCCGGTACAAAAGGCGCAGCAACGTGCTCTTCCCGGCCCCCGATGGTCCGGTGAGGAAAACGAACTCGCCCTTCTCCACTACGGTTGAAATTCCCACCAGCGCTGGCCGCCCACAATAGGTCTTGGTGACGTTTTCCAAGCGGATCATTGCCTCTGCCCACGCCCCATGCGCAAAACCGCCGCTCCCCCCATGCTCTTTGCAAGCACTCCCGGGGAGTGTAGCATCGCTTTCCGTGGGCCATGAAGGCTTGACGCTCGTTCCTTTAGCTGGGGCGCTGGCGCTTTTTGCCGATGCCCGCGCCTGTCCCCCGGGTTTTTCCGCCGAGGGTTTGCCGGCGCTGCTGGAGGAAGCCTTTGGCTTTCCCACGCCGGTTCTGATCCCCCAGCAACGGCACACCGATTTGGTTTTCACCTTTAGCGGTCGGGTGCCAAAGGCTACGCTATTGCAGGTGGTGGGCGTGTGCGACGCGCTCATCACCGCCGAGCGGGGGGTGGCGCTGGCGGTGCAAACCGCCGACTGCCTGCCGGTGGTTTTGGCAGGCGGGGGTGTGGTGAGCATCGTGCATGCCGGCTGGCGGGGGTTGGCGGCGGGCATTCTCGAAAAGGCGGTGCGGCTGCTTTCGGTGCAGTTTGGCGTGGAGCCCATGGCCTTGAACGCGGTGATCGGCGTGGGCGTGGGCCCCTGTCACTACCCCGTGGGCCCAGAGGTGGTTACGGCCCTCACGACCCAGCTGGGTTCCCTCTCGGGTGCTGCAAGCGACGGCCGGGTAGACCTGCAAGCCTGCGCCCGGAAGGCGCTCCTCAAGGCCGGCTTGCTCTCCGAGCGATTGCGCGTTCTCCCAGGGTGCACCGCCTGCAACCCCAACTACCACTCCTACCGACGGGACGGGTCTCAAGCCGGGAGGCAGTGGGCCGCGGTGGTACTGCCGCCTGTCTAAGGGGAAACGGCAGCCGGGCGTGGAAACTTCAGTTGTCCGCGCAGCTGCCCGCACGCTGCCGCCACCTCCCGCCCTTTGCTCCAGCGCACGGTGACATTCATGTTGGCTGCTGCCAGGTGGGCGGCAAAGGCGTTGATGACACCTTCGGAAGGTGGCTCCAGGCCGGGCAGAAAGTCGGGGTCGGGGTTTAACGGGATCAGGTTGACCTTTACCTTCAGCCCCGAAAGCAGCCGCACCAGGCGGCGGGCGTCCTCCAGAGAGTCGTTAACACCAGCAATCAGCACGTACTCAATGGTGATACGGCGCCCCCGCTCCAGGGGATACGCTTTAAGCGCTGCAATCAACTCCGCCAGAGACCAGTGCGCCACCCCGGGCATGAGGTAGGCCCGCTGCTCATCGGTGGTGGCGTTGAGGGAAACGGCGAGATTCGGGCGGCGGGGAAGCTGCGCCAGCGCGTAAAGCTTGGGCACAACCCCAGCGGTGGAAACGGTTGTGCGGCGCAAGCTCACAGTTTCGCTCAGAAACTCCAGGGCGCCCACCAGGTTGGGAAGGTTCAAAAGCGGCTCACCCATCCCCATGAACACCACGTTGACGCCCTGCCCCACCAGGCCCTCCGAGCGCATGAGCACCCGGAACTGGCCAAAGATCTCGTGCACCCGCAAGTTGCGCCCGCTTCCCAAAGCCCCGGTGACGCAAAAGCGACAGCCCACGGCGCAGCCGGCCTGGGAGGACAAACAAAGGGTGGTATGGCCCTCCATGGGCATCGCCACCGCTTCCACCACCAGGCCGTCCTCCAGCTGCAGGGCGTACTTGGCGGTGCCATCGCTGGCCCGACGAACCTCAATCACCACGGGGTCGGCAAGGCAGGCCTGGGCTTGCAGTTGGGCCCGCAGCGTCTTGGGCAAGTCGCTCATGTCCTCAAAGCTTCCGGCGAGCCGGCGGCAAATCCAGTGCTGGAGCTGCCTGGCCCGGTAGGGCGGCTCCCCTAAGCTGGCGAGGAACTCGCCCAGCTCAGCGGTGGGAACGCCCATCAGGTTCCGGCGGGAAGACCTGTTGGTCATCGCTCTCCAAAGCAATTCCTAAGGCGTGCAACGCTTCCACGTCGTCGCGGTTCCACCCCTGGGACCAGGGGGGCTGAATTTCGATGGCAAAGCCGGCGGAGCCCGGCCTCGCAATCCGGACCCTGAGCACCAGCCGGGCCTCCAGGCCGAGCCTTTTCAGCTCCAAAAAAAGCGGCCGCAGCCGCGGGTCCCGGCTGGCCGCCCGGCCCAAAGCCTCGGCCAGGGCGCCCAGGACGCCTTCCAGATCGCGGGGCGATGCCTCTGACTTCATCACACAGCTAGAATACCACCCGTGGACCCTTTTGATTCCCACGGAAACCCAAAGGAGCCTGCGGTGTTTCGCCAGCGGCTGCTCCGCTTAGGGCTTTCCCCCCAGGCCTGGGAGCCGCTGACGGCGGATGCTTCGGTGAGGCGCTTTTTCCGGGTTTACCTGAGGCCGGGGAAAAGCGCCGTGCTGATGCTTTACCCCCCGGAGGACGCCGTCTCCGTTCGGCACCACGCGGCGGTGTTTCGTTGGGCCCGGAGACAGGGCCTGCCGGTGCCGAAGCTCCTGGCGGAAGCCGCCGAAGGCTTAGTGGTGGAGGACCTGGGGAGCCGGGGGGTGCGGGAAGCACTGGCCGCGAATCCAGACGCAGCGCAGGAGCAATTGCTTCGCGTCTTGGCGGCGTTTCAAGCTTACCGGGGCCCTTTTACGCTCAACCCTCCCTTTGACCAGGACCTCTTCATGCGGGAGCTCCAGCAGTTCCTGGACTATTCGGGGCTCGGGCAGCCAGCGGCGCCTGCGGTGCTTGCGTTTTGCCGGTCGCTGGCTTTCGCGCTTGCGGCCCACCCCTACCGCCTGTGCCATCGGGATTTTCACCTGGATAACCTCCTGGCCACCCCTGTTGGCATCAAAGCCGTGGATTTCCAGGACCTGCGTCTGGGTCCCGACACCTACGACGTGGCTTCGCTGCTCCGGGAGCGGGGAGGAACCACGCTTTTCCCTGACGACTTTCTCGCCAGGGCGGCACAGGTGCTGGGTTGGGAGGCAAACTGGCAGACCCGCTTCACCCAGTGCGCCGCCCAAAGGGGGCTCAAAGCGTTAGGCACCTTCTTGAAACTCGCCAGCCTCGGAAGAAGCCAATACCGGCGGCTCATTCCGGAAGTGGCCACCAACGCCTGGCAAGCGGTGAAGGCCCTGGGAGGCCCAACGGAGCTTTTGGCGGTGCTGGAAAAACTTTCGGCGGATGAGGGGCTATAATTTGCGGAGGAGGGCGCATGTTTGGCTCCATCGGTGTACCCGAGCTGCTGCTTATCCTTCTCATCGTGATTGTGATCTTTGGCGCTAGCAAGCTGCCCCAGCTGGGGCGGGGTTTGGGCGAGGGCATTAAGAACTTCCGCAACGCACTCCGGGGCGAGGAAAAGCCCAAAGAGCCTACGGAGCCCAAAAACCAAACCTAGCCGTGGCCAGCGGCTGGCCGGTAAGCCTCCGGTACGCTTCTTCCACCCGCAAAACAAAAGCTTGCGTTTCGCGGTAGGGGGGAATGCCGCCGCTCTTGTAAACCGCCCCGGGACCGGCGTTGTAAGCTGCTAAAACCAGCTCCACATCACCGCCGAAGTCCTCAAAGAGCAGCCGCAAATAGCGGCACCCCGCTTTCAGGTTGGCCTGGGGCTCGTGGTGGCCCGCCACACCCACCAGCGTGGCGGTTTCGGGGAGCACCTGCATGAGCCCCACCGCGCCTTTGTGCGAAAGGGCGGCCGGGTTAAAGCCCGACTCCACCTCCACAATGGCCGCCACCAAAGCGGGATCCACCCCTTCGGCAAGAGCTGCCTGCCGGATTTCCTCAGGGATATTGACCTGCTCTCCGGGGGTGACGATCTCGTACCAGCTTTCCTCGCCTCGCACCGCCGGATCCACCGAGCCCAGGCTGGCCCCAAACCTGGCCACGGCCCCGGCAAGCAACACTCCACAAGCCGCGGCCGCGTAGGCCAGCCCCAACTCCCGCAACGAGGTAGCAGCCAACTTAGCTCGACAGGTGCGGGCCCCTCTTTAGCTTGACGCGGAGGGTGTTCCGGTGGATTTGGAGGGCAGCCGCGGCCCGCTGAATGCTGCCCCCGTACCGCTGGACCGCCGCCTCCACGTAACGCAGCTCAAAGGTGCGCACCGCTTCCTCCAGGCTCAGCGACCGGTCCAGCATCCCCTGCAACAGCACGTCCATGGCCTGGGCCATTTCCGCAAGCGAAGGGGAGCGCTCCGGCTGGGTTGCCATCACTGCACTTCCACCCGATCACCCACGTGAACCGGCCCGTCCGTGGCCAGCAGCTTCACCGTGGCCCAGTGCGGCCCGGCGGTGAGGGCGGCCCCTTGACCCAAAACGATCCTCGGCAAACCGGGCACCGGGTTTTCCCGGTAAATGGTCAAAAACGTGCCCGGCTGCACCTCATCGGCTTCGCCCAGGTCCACCACCACCAGGTGATCCTGCCCCAGGCTTTCCACGTTGTCCTTGGAGTACACGATGAAGCCCCGGGCTTTGCCCGAGGGGGCATCGCAGCGGGTGGCCGCTGCCGTCTTGGGCGCCATGGGGATGGGGATGGCTTCAAACGGCTTGAGCTTGGCACCCAGCGGGATAGGATCGCAGGAAGCCATGATTTCCGCCGTGGCCGAGTGCTCCTGGGTGCAAATGACCCGCAGGTGCCCCAGGTACCGCACGACCCTTCCGAGCTTGGCGCCGGTGGTAGGGTGCTTGATCACGCGGTCGGGCATCACCACGAAGAACTCATCACCGGCTTTGACCCCTTCCGCTTCGCCGCCGTTGATGAAAACGATGTCGCCGGTGGCAAAGCGCGCCTGATACCCGATCCTCTCGGCCGAGGCAATGGTCAGGGGGAGTTCCTCCCCTTCAGTGTCCACGTAAACGAAGCAATGGATGTCGTCCTCGGAGCCCAGGGGTACCAGCTCCTCCGCCGCCTCTCCTGCCGCCGGAGGCAGGGTTATTGGCGATGGTGGCGCCGCCGGGCTGGGTTGCGCCTCAGCCGCCGGAGGCGGTGGTGGGGCTTCGGGAGCCGGCGCTTCCGCCGCTTTTACTCCCACCACCAGAGGATCCCCGGGGTAAATCCAGTGGGCGTCCCGGATGTACTGGTTTTGCTCCCAAAGCTGCGGCCAGAGATAGGGGTTACCCAGGAACTTTTGCGCCAGGGCCCACAGCGTGTCCCCAGGCTGAATGATGTACACCTGGGCGTCGGGAGGAAACTCCTGGGGGGGCTCATAGGGCGTCCAGTGATCCCCAACCTTGTGCAGCGGTCGGGGTGGCGGCCCGCTTTGCTCCTGGGCCATGAGGTAGCCAGAGAACAGCAACACGATTAGCGCCCATACGGTTATGCGACCCATAACTGGCTTTTCCTCCCTCATCGGCTTTGACTCCTACCTTAGCCTAACTCCCAGGTGACAGCCCGTCAAGTATTGCCGGTGATTGTCCGCACCTTTTCCTCAGCGGCCAGCTGTTGCAGCAGCGTTTCTCCCTCTTTCGCGGCGGCCGTTTCCGGGTAGTTCCGCAGCAGGTAGTTGAGCCGGTTGCGCGCCCCTTCTTTTGCCCCCACTTGCAGGTAAAAGCGCGCCACCTGCAGCTCATGGGCGGCCAAATCCTCCCGGCATTTGGCCAAAAGCGTGCGGGCTTCCTGGGCCTCGGGGCTGTCGGGAAAGAGCGAAACCACCTGCTGGAAGCTTTCCGCTGCCTGTCGCACCGGGGTGAGGTCCCGCTGGGGGCCTTTGGCCTGCTGAAGGTAGGTTCGCCCAAGCATTAGCAGGGCGTAAGCGCGGTGAGGGTCGTTGGGGAATCGGGTGGCAAAGTCCTTGTAACGCACCTGGGCCTCGGCTTGCGATTCCGGATCTTTGCTGGCAAAAAACGTGTCGGCAATTTTCAGTGCTGCTTTGCGGCCCAAGGGATCGTTGGGGAAGGAGTCGGCAAGAAAAGCGTAGTACTTGCGGGCCTCTACAAACTTCTTCTTGGCAGCTAGGGCATCACCCTTGGCCAGGATTTCGTCCTTGCTCATTTGCGTTACCTCGGCGAGAAACGCATCCTCCTGTTTCTTGGCCGAGGCGCAGGACAAAAGCAAAAGCACGCTGCACACCACCACGCCCGCTCGCCACATCTAAGACCCCCCTTTTAACAGCGAAATGGCCCTTTGCCGGTCTGCTTCCGCAAACACCGCGGTCCCCGCCACCAAAACGTCGGCACCAGCTTGCCGCAAAGCGGGGGCGTTGTCTACGGTCACGCCCCCATCCACAACCAGCTCCACGTGGGGTGCCACCTGCTCCCGGATCCTGGCCAGCCGCCCCAGCTTGCCCACAGTTTCGGGGATCAAGCTCTGGCCGCCGAAGCCGGGGTTGACGGTCATGAGCAGGATGAAGCCCACAAAGGGCCACACCTCGTCCAAGCTAGCCAGCGGAGTGAGGGGGTTCAAAGCGACGCCGGGGACCATTCCGGCCTCGCGGATTTGCGCCAACACCCGATGCAGGTGGGTTACCGCCTCCACGTGCACCGAAAGGCGATGGGCGCCGGCCTTGGCAAACGGCTCGATGAGCACCTCCGGCTTGGTGACCATGAGGTGCACATCCAGCGGCAAAGCCGAAACCCTTCGCACCGCTTGGCATACCACGGGTCCAAAGCTCAGGTTGGGCACGAACACCCCGTCCATCACGTCGAAGTGCAGCAGGTCAGCTCCAGCCCTTTCTACCTCCTGGACTTCTTCACCTAGCCGCGTGAAGTCAGCAGCCAAAAGCGACGGGGCCACCTTGACGGGTTTTACCGGCTGGCCCACAGCACCACCCCCGTTCCCAAAGACGCGGGACCGCCGGCCATGGGTGTTTGCTTCACCACCACCCCGGCAGGCAAGCCAGGGTAGGGCACCGGCTGCACACCGTCCACGCGAAAGCCCCAGCGGGAAAGCAGGTTTTGCGCCACATCCACCGGCTCCCCCACCATGTCCGGCATCACCACGCGGTTTTCCCGGGCTTGCCGGTTGATCAGCAGGGAAACCTTACCCCCTGGAGGTAAGAGGCTTCCCGGTGCCGGGGATTGGGCAATGACCACCATAGCCGTTCCTTCCCCCTGGACCTCGGCGTGCTCCCCTTCCGCAAGCCCCGCCTGCTCCAGTTGCACCGCAGCGGCGGCCGGAGGTAGCCCCACGAGATCGGGCACGGCAAGCCCGGCGGTTCCCAGGGATGGGTACAGCAGCACGGTGGAGCCGCGCTTGAGCTGGAAACCGGCCACCGGTCGCTGGCGGGCCACGGTGCCCGCGGGGTGCGTGGCGTCCGGCACCGGTTCCTGCAAGCGCGGGACCAACCCCACTGCCTGCAAAGCCCGGGCTGCGGCCTCCGGAGGTTGACCTTCCACCGCTGGTACCCTCACCGCCGAAGCCTTCAGGGAAAGCCAGAGCACCACCCAAGCGGCCACGGCCGCGCCCAGCACTATTCCCGTGACCACCGCCAACGCGGCCAGGAGCTTGCCGCCTTTCATGACCCCGAGAGGTTAGCATAAGCCCATGCCTAAGCTGGGAGCGCACCTGGCCACCGCCGGCGGCTGGCACCGGGCGCTGGAAACCGCCCGCCAGTTGGGCTGCCAGGCGGTGCAGATCTTCCTGCAGCCACCGGGACGATGGGCGCCATTGCCGGAAAGCCCCCAGGCGGTGGCGCTTTTTCGTGAGGTTTTAGCTGCCTCGGGTTTGCACGGCGCGGTCTTTGCCCATGCCCCTTACCTCGTGAACCTGGCCTCGGCGGACAGGGAGCTCGGCGAGCGGTCGGCTGTCCTGGTGGCCCACCAGCTGGTGCTGGCCCAGCGCCTGGGCCTGGCCGGCGTGGTGGTGCACCCCGGATCAGCAGGGCGGGAGCCACGGCAGGAGGCCGTAGCCCGCCTTCGCCGGCGCCTTGCTGAGGTTTTCGCTCGGGCGGCGGTTGACACGCCTCTCCTTCTGGAAAACACCGCCGGTGCCGGTGGGCTTTTAGGCGTGACGGTGAAGGAGTTGTTGGAGCTTGCCGAGCCTTCCTGGTGGCAGGAGGGAAGGGTGGGGTTGTGCCTGGATACCGCCCACCTTTGGGCAGCGGGTTACGACCTCCGCCGGGGAGGCTTCCGGCAAGCCTGCCTTGAGCTAGCCGAAGCGGGGCTTTTCCGGGCGCTGAAGCTGGTGCACATCAACGACACACCGGTGCCACTGGGGAGCCGCCGGGATCGCCACGCGCCTCCGGGTGCGGGGGAGTTAGGTGAGGTCTTCTTTACGGAGCTTTTGGGCGATCCTGTGTTGGCGGATGTGGCGTGCATCATGGAAATCCCGCCCGGGCCCAAGAACCAAGGCGTTCGGGAGGCCCTCCACCGCCTGCGCAGCTGGCTTTCGGCCCCCTAGGGCTGGGAGCGGGGCCAAAGGGCGGGCAGGTTTTTCACCACGTCGTTGGCCAGCACGAACAGGATCAGGGCCATGATCAGCCAAAAGCCCACGTTGGTAATGCGCTCTTTGGTTTTGAAGGAAAAGTCCCGCCGGCGGATGCCTTCCGCCGCCACGATGACCAGGTGCCCGCCGTCCAGAACCGGAATGGGCAGCAGGTTGAAGATGGCCAGCTGCAGCGAGATAACCCCCAAAAGCCAAATCAGTGGTACCAAACCCGACCGCGCCGCTTCCCCGGAAAACTTGGCAATGTCAATGGGCCCGGACATTTGGCGAATGGAAGCCCGCCCCGTGACCATGCGGGACAGCACCCACAGCGTTTCGGCGGTCATCCTCCGGCATTCCAGCACCGCTTCGCGCACAGCCTGGCCGGCGGGGAGCTTGCGGATCACCTGCCAGGAGGGTATGGGAATCCCCAGCTTCCCTTGGCCCGCTTCGCTCCTGGTGGTGGCGGAAAGCGTCACCAGCTCACCATTCCGCAGCACCTGCAGGGAAATTTCCTTTTCCGGCCTTTCCCCCACCAAACGCACCAGGTCAAAGAAGTGCTCCACCGGGTTGCCGTCCACCGAGACGATGCGGTCCCCGGGCAAAAGCCCCGCTTTTTCTGCGGGCGAACCGGGCATCACCCGCTGCACCTCGGCGGGGATGGGCGGGGCCAGGCCGGCCCAGCCCAGGGCGTAACGGCTCACGCTTTTTGGCTTCAAGGGAACGGTGAGCTCTTCGTTGCCGCGGCGCAACTTCACCGAAAGCTCGCGGTTGGGGGAGGAAATCGTCACCATTTCCAGGTCACGCCAGCGCTTGATGGCCTTCCCGTCTACTGCCAGCACTTCATCTCCGGCCTTGATCCCCGCCTGGGCTGCCGGGGAGGCAGGGTCCACCCAGCCCACCACCGGCTTCTGGTCCTGCCAGGCCGGCACCTCCACCCCCAGGTTAAAGGCCAGGGCCATAAAGGCAAGAGCTCCCACCACGTTGGCTGCCGGCCCGGCCACCAGGATGACCGCCCGCTTCCACCGCGGGAGCAGGGGCACCGGGGCCTGTCCCGGCTGTACCACGTCGGACTCGTCGGGCCCCAGGCCCAAAATCCGCACGTATCCACCCAGTGGAATGAGGCTCCAGCGAAAATCCGTACCCCCCCAGCGAAAGCCGAAAAGCCGCTTGCCGAAACCCACGGAAAACACTGCTACCGGCGCCCCCACCAGGCGAGCCGCCAGGAAATGGCCCCCTTCGTGCAGGAGCACCAGGATGCCAATGACCACGATTAAGCTCAAGGCGTTTACCAGCATTCCTATCCCTTCTTTACCGGGCCAGCCGGGCGGCCCACTCCCGCGCCCGCCTCCGCGCCCGCTGATCGGCGGCCAACGCCTCCTCCAGGGAGGTCAAGGGGGCCGCCGGCTCCTCTTCCAAGACCCTCCGTACCAGCTCGGGAATTCCCAAAAAAGGAAGCTGGCCGGCAAGGAAAAGCTCCACAGCAACCTCGTTGGCCGCGTTGAGCACCGCCGGTGCTGTGCCCCCGGCTTGAAGCGCTTGGCGGGCCAAGGCCAAACAGGGGAACCGGCGATCGTCGGGGAGCTCAAAGTGCAAGCTCCCCACTGCAGCCAGGTCAAGCCTACCAAATGGACTGGCCAAGCGCTCGGGGTAGGCCAGGGCGTAGAGGATTGGGAAGCGCATGTCGTTCACCGAAAGCTGGGCGATGAGCGTGCCGTCCATGTACTCCACCAGGGCGTGGATGCGGCTTTCGGGGTGAATGAGCACGTCAATGGCATCCGGGGGAAAGCCGAACAAGTGGTGGGCCTCGATGATCTCCAGCCCTTTGTTCATCATGGTGGCCGAGTCCACGGAGATCTTGGCCCCCATGCGCCAGGTGGGGTGGGCCAGGGCTTGCTCAGGGGTGACGTTGGCCAGCTGGGCAAGCGGGGTGGTGCGGAAGGGCCCGCCGGATGCGGTGAGGATGAGCCTCCGGGCGGTTCCCGGGGGCCCCACCCGCAGCGCTTGAAAAAGCCCGTTGTGCTCGGAGTCCACGGGGATGATTTGGCTCCCCGAACGCCGGGCTTCCGCCATGATCAGCGAGCCGGCCACCACCAGCGTTTCCTTGTTGGCCAACAGCAGCTCTTTGCCGGCCTGCACCGCCGCGTACGTGGCCGGCAAGCCCAGGGCCCCCACCAGCGCGCCCACCACGGTGGTGGCTTGGGGATGGGTGGCCACCGCCAGGCGGCCCTCTTCACCGGCCAGCACCTCCAGCCCCGGAAAGCGGTGGGCCAGCGTCAAAGCCTTTTCCTCATCGGCCACCGCCACCAGCTGCGGGCGGAACTCCTCAATTTGTCGCGCTAAAAGCTCCAGGTTGCGGCCAGCGGCCAGCGCCACCACCTGGAAGCGGTCGGGAAAGTGGCGCACCACGTCCAGGGTGGAGGTGCCAATGGAGCCGGTGGAGCCGAGGATGCTTAGGACCTTCACCGTGGCAAGCTCAAAAGCATCAAAACCCAGGTAAACGGAGCGGCGAAGAAAAGCGAGTCCGTGCGATCCAAAAACCCGCCGTGGCCGGGGATAAGGTCGGAGGAGTCTTTGACCCCCACATCCCTCTTAAACAGCGATTCCACCAGGTCCCCCACCGGCGCCAGAAGCGAAAGCATGGCGGCTTCCGCCCACGCCAGCGCCCACGGCAGCTCGGGGAAGAACACCGTGCGGCAGAACCACACGCCAAAAAACGTGAGGGCAATGCCGCCGAGGATGCCCTCCCAGGACTTCTTGGGGCTGACCCGCGGGGCCAGTTTGTGCTTCCCCCACCGCACACCTACGTAGTAGGCGCCGGAATCCCCTCCCCAAATGGTAAGGCAGTGCAGGAGCACCACCTTCCACCCCAGCTCCGGGCCAAAGCTCAAGCGCAAAAGCCCCATGGCACCGGTGGTCACGGCAAAGTAAAGGGCCACGAAGAGGGAGCCGGCAAGAGCTGCGCTGGCCCCCTCCACCGCACCGCCGGTGAGCAGGTACCAAACCGGAAGCAACAGCAGGGCAGCCACGGTGAACCACGCCCACAGCTCCAGGTCTTGCTGCCAAGCCACCACGGTGCCAGCGAAGCTGGCCGCCAACGTGGGCACCAGCGGCACGGGGTGTCCCTTGGCGCGAAAAAGCGCCACCAGCTCCCAGGCTGCCAGAAGCCCCACCACCGCCACGGCCCCCAAGTAAACCCACGGGGGAAGCCAGACGATGGCCGCCAGGATGATGGGCAGCAGCACAAACGCCGTGGTCTCCCGCACGCCCACCTAGGTTTCCTCCGTCTCTTCAGCTTCGGGAACGCCCCCGAAGCGTCGTTCCCTCCTGGCGTAGTCAGCCACGGCAGCGATGAGGTCGCGGGCGCGAAAGTCGGGCCACAGCACCGGGGTGATCACCAGCTCGGTGTACGCAATTTGCCACAGCAAGAAGTTGGAAATGCGCATTTCCCCGGAAGTGCGGATCAAAAGATCGGGGTCCGGGGTGCCGGCGGTGGCCAGATGGGCCGCCACCCACGCTTCATCCACATCGTCCTCCCGCAGCTTCCCCTCCCGGGCCAGGCGCACCGCCTCCCGCACCGTATCCGTGAGCTCGGCCCGGCCCGAGTAGTTGAGGGCAATTTGGAAGAAAAGCCCGGTATTGGCAGCGGTGGCCTCCACGGCGTGGGCGAGGCCCTGTTGGATTTCCGGCTCCAGCTCGTGGATGCGGCCAATGGGGCGAAAGCGGATGTTGTTTTCCACCAGGGTGTGCAGCTCCTTGTTGAGGTACTCCTTCAAAAGCGCCATGAGCGTGAGCACTTCCCAGCGCGGACGGCGCCAGTTTTCGGTGGAAAAAGCGTAAAGCGTCAGCACCGGGATTTCCAGGCGAGCAGCGGCTTCCACCGTGCTGCGCACCGCCTCAATGCCCGCCCGGTGGCCTTCCACCCGCGGCAAACCGCGTTTTTTGGCCCAGCGGCCGTTGCCGTCCATGATGATGGCTACGTGCTTGGGGAACCTTTCAGGGGGAATGCTCTCCAGGAGCTTTCGCTCCTCACTTCCGGGCGGGGCAATGCGATCCACGTCCTTCATGGACCGCGGCAGTCTAACACGTCCGCTAAAAGCGCAAGGTTTGCGCCCTTTGCGGGCCTTTCGCCCAGCGCTTGGGGCGGCGGTAAAAAACCCGTTCCAGGGTGAGGCCGTGGGGCGGGGCCGTGGGGGCCGGGGGGAGGCTAGCTTCCCCGGCCATTAAGGCTTGAAGCCAGGAAAGCTCCTGGCGTCCCTGGGCGATTTCCAGCGCAGCTCCCACCAGACGGCGCACCATGCCCCGCAGGAAGCCGTCCCCCTCGAAGATCATGTCCGCCCTTCCTTGACCGGCGGTGAGGGTTGCCACAAAAAGCGTTCTCACCGTACCCCGCTTTCCCCGGCCCGCATGTCCCGAAAGGGAGAAGCGGACAAAGTCATGCTCCCCGGGGAGCATACGGAGCGCTGCGGCCAAAAGCTCCAGGTTGGGGGCACGGGGCAGCCACAGGCGGCGGAGGCCCTCCCAAGGGGGCAGCACCGCCCCCCAGGCCAGGCGGTAGCGGTAGCGCTTGCCCACCGCTGAGCGCCGGGCGTGAAAGGAAGCCGGCACCGGTTTGACCTGCAAAACCCGGAGATCCCAGGGCAAGAAGCTGTTGAGAGCTTGCAGAACACCTGTGGGCGGAATGGCCAGGGGAGGATCAAAATGGGCCACCTGCCCGTCGGCGTGCACGCCGGCATCGGTCCGTCCCGCCCCCACCGTGGGCACGGGCTTTTGGTAAAGGCGAGCCAGGGCTTTTTCCAGCTCCCCCTGCACGGTGCGGGCGTTTTCCTGCTTTTGCCAGCCGGCAAAGTGGGTCCCGAGGTAGGCGAGGGTCATCCGCAGGCGCGGCTCCATGCGGGTATTATGAAGGGCAGGAACAAAGCATGGGTTTTGGGTACAATGCCGGCGAGGAACGGAGGAGGCGATGAAGACTCTCCAGGACCTGTTTTTTTATGTGGTGGGCAACTTCCCCCCCCGCAAGGTGCTGCTGCGCATCAAGGAAGGGAGGGGATGGCGGGAAGTTACCGTCAAGGAGTTTGAGAAGGCGGTGCGGGAGCTTGCCCAGAAACTTTTGGCCTTGGGCATCCGCCCGGGGGATCGGGTGGCGATCTTTTCCGAAAACCGCCCCGAGTGGCACATCGTGGACTTTGCCTGCCAGCTCATTGGCGCTGTGGATGTGCCTCTGTACGCCACGTTGCCAGCCCCTCACGTGCGCTACATCGTTCAGGATGCCGGGGCCCGACTTTTGATCGTTTCCGGCAAGGAGCGGGCGCGAGTAGCCTTGGAAGCCGCTTCCGGTTTGGATGTGCAGGTGATCGGTGTGGATCCCAACTTGGCCCCGGGCCTGCGTTGTCTTGCCGATCTGCCTTTGCCGCCCAAGCGCAAGCAAAAGGAGTTTCCGGTCGTTGCCGAGGAAGACCTGGCCACCCTCATTTACACCTCAGGAACCACCGGTGAGCCCAAGGGGGTGATGCTCACACACCGTAACCTGATCTCCCAGGTCAACGCGGTACGCCCGCTTTTCCCCATTACCGACAAGGACATTTCCATGTCGTTCCTGCCGCTTTCCCACTCCTACGAGCGCACGGTGGACTACGTGTTCTTGCAGTACGGGGTGCAGATCAACTACGTGGAGTCCATTGAAAAGGTGCCCATGCAGCTCACGGAAATCCGCCCTACCATCATGGTTTCCGTGCCCCGCCTTTACGAGCGGTCGTACATCAAGATCCTCTCCAAGATCCAGCAGGAGGGTGGGGCCAAGCGGCGCCTGTTCCAGTGGGCCTTGTCGGTGGGGCGGAAGGTCAAGGAAGCGGAGTGGCGGGGGGAAAAAGCCTCGGCGTTCCTCCGGGGCCAATACGCGGTGGCCAAAGCCCGCATCTTTTCCAAGGTGTTGGAGCGCCTGGGCGGGCGTTTGCGGTTTACGGTTTCCGGGGGAGCACCGCTTTCCCGGGAGGTGGGGGAGTTCTTCGATATCGTGGGCTTGCCCATCTTGCAGGGGTACGGTCTTACCGAAAGCTCGCCAGTCATTTCCGTGAACCGTCTTGACGCCAACCGCATTGGCTCGGCAGGGCAGGTGCTTCCGGGCGTGGAGGTGCGCATTGCCGAGGACGGGGAGATCCTGGCCCGCGGCCCCAACATCATGAAAGGCTACTGGAACAAGCCGGAAGCCACCGCTGAGGCCATTGATAAGGAGGGTTTCCTGCACACCGGAGACGTGGGGTACATTGACGCCGACGGCTACCTCTTCATCACCGACCGCAAGAAGGACATCATCGTGACTTCCGGCGGCAAGAACGTGGCGCCCCAGCCCATCGAGGGCAAGCTCGGGGCCACGGCCTACATTGCCCAAGCGGTGGTGATTGGCGATCGCTACCCCTACCTCACCGCGCTGATCGTGCCCAACTTTGAAAACCTCGAGATCTACTTTGCCGAAAAGGGGATCAAGGGGCTTTCCCGGGAAGAAATGGCGGCCCACCCGGACACCGAAGCGCTGGTGGCCGAAGCGGTGAAGAAGGTAAACCTGGAGCTGGCTTCCCACGAGCGCATCCGCCGGTTTTCCCTGCTTCCCCGGGAGTTTTCCCTGGAGGCCGGGGAGCTCACCCCCACCATGAAGGTTCGCCGGCGGGTGGTGGCCGAGCGCTACCGGGACGTGATCGAAGCCATGTACCTCAAGACCCAAAAGGCCTTTGATCTGGGGGCTGGGGAGGACTAGGCCAGCGGCGCCCGGGAGAGGATCGAAAAGCACACCGGGAGAAAGAGCTCGGGGCTTAAGGACGGCAGCACCCCATCGGGATGCGCTGGCAGCAGCCGAGCTGCCGTAAACGTGTGACCAGCTACGGCAATGGCCTTAGCGTCCCAGGTCTTGGCACAGGCCACGTCAGCTGGGGTATCCCCCACAATGACGGTACGCTCCGGGGAAAAGCGCACACCGAAACGCTGGTGCGCTCTCTCCCAGGCGTAGGGGAGCAGCTGGTTGCGGTCGGAGCAGTCAGAACCAAAGGCCCCAAAAGCAAAGTAGTGCCAAAGACCGGCGAGCTCCAGTTTAAACTGCGCGCCTTCGCGAATGTTTCCGGTTAAAAGGCCCAACGCCACCTGGGGGTTTTCGGCCAGCACCGGGAGCAGCTCGGCCACGCCTGGCAAAAGCCGAACGTGCGGTTTTTTGACCACTTCCGGCAAGGTCTCGAGGTAGGCAGCCAAAACCTCCGCCACCAGCTGGTTTCGCTTACGGTGGTCGGTGGCCACCCGGTTCAAGAGCTCGGACACGATTTGCGGGTCGGTTTTGCCCGCCGGGGAAAAACCCTCCACCGGTGGCTCGGCCCCTACCACCTGCCGGAAGGCCTTCAGGAGGGCGGCAAAGGCTTTCCCTTGGCTGGAGATGAGGGTCCCATCAATGTCGAAGAGGAGCAAGCACCGCACGGGGCAAGTTTACAGGGAGGAGCCGAAGGTTGCATCCAAGGGTCCGCGGCTATCGCTTTGGCCAGTGGTTTTTCAACCACGGTTTGACAGTTTCCGCCTCCCGCTCGTAGCATAAGCGCGGGAGGCTAAACGGTGCTCACGGGGTTCAACACCGACATCGAGTACGGTGGGACCACCTACCACGTGCAAACCGAGGACCGGGGCGGGAAAAACCCCCTCATCGAGTCCCTCATTTACGTGGGTGGAGAAATTCTGGCCAGCCGCCGTACGGAGTACCGCAACCTCTTGGAAGCCGGAGCGGATGAAAACGCCATCCGCATCCTCATGGAGCGCCAGCACCGGGCCATCGTGGAAGCCATCCGCTCGGGTCGGATTGACCTTTTAACCCAACCGGCGGCCAGCGACGAAGGGGACACCACGGTGGTGGCGCGCTCGCCGCTGGCAGCCAGCGCCCGCAAGGTGGAAACCTCCCGCTCCCTGGACGAGGTCATTGCCCAGTGGTTGGAGGAGCAGCGGCGCGGCGTTACCCTCAAGCTGCAGGTGGAAGGGGCCGATCGCTTGCTGGCGGGCCAGCCCTTTGCGGTGACCGTCAAAACCCTCAACCAGGACGCAGGTCACGGGGTTCCGGCCCAGGTGGAGATCCGCTTCGTTTCCACGGCCACCAAGCCCATGGTGCTGGCCAACGGTTCCACCGATGCCTCCGGGGTTTTTAAAGCGGGAGGGACCCTCCCCCCGTTGGACAAAGGCACGGGCATCCTGGTGGTGACGGCCCGCGCTGGCAACAGCGTGGCCGAGGCCAAGTTTCTGGTGAGCAAAGCGTAAGCTTACGCCTCCAAACGACGGCGGAAGAAGGCTTCCAGCCCCGCCCTGATGATGTTGGGGTTTTCCCGCAAACGGCGCACCGAGTACGGGTACCAGTGGGAGCCGAAGGGGACGTAAACTCGCAGCTTGTGCCCGGCGCTAACGATGATCCGGCGCAAAGCCGGGTCGACCCCTAAGAGCATTTGGAACTCAAAGCGCTCCTTGGGAACCCCCATTTTTTCGGCCAGGGCCAAAGCTTGCTCGATGAGCCATTCGTCGTGGGTGGCAATGGCCACGTAGCCTTTCCCTGAAAAGAGCGCTTCCAAAGCGTGCACGAAAGCCCAGCGGATGATTTCGGGCTCTTCGTAGGCAATAGCCCGGGGCTCGAGGTAAATCCCCTTGCAAAGCCGAACGTTGGTGCCTTCCTGGCCAAGGTTCCTGGCGTCGCTCAAGGTCCTCCGCAGCCTGGCTTGCAGCACCACTCCCACGTTGGAAAACTCCTGGCGGAGCGCTTTGTACATGCGCAAGGTGGCCTCGGTGGTGGTGGCGTCCTCCATGTCAATGCGCACAAAAATCCCCAAGCGCGCGGCTTCGGCGACCACCTGGCGGAGGTTGGAAAGGGCCAGATCCTCCCCAATTCCCAGACCCATTTGCGTGGGTTTCACCGAGATGTTGGCGTCCAGCTTGCGCTCGATGATGGTAGCCAGCACCTCCCGGTAGGCGGCCACCGCCTGGGCGGCCAGCTCGGGGTTTCGCACCGCTTCCCCCAGCACATCCACGGTGGCGCAGCACCCCTCCCCCATGAGCCGGCGCACGGTGTTCACCGCGTCTTCCAAGCTGTCGCCGGCCACGTACCTTTTTGCGAAAAAACGCACAATGAACTTAGGCGTTAAAGGGAGGGCGGTTTTGAGGAGACGGTTGACGACGCTCATGGCTCACCTCTTGAGGGTTTTGGCGAGGGCCAGTACCCATACCTCTTTGGCCCCTGCGCGCCGCAAGGCGCGGGTGCAGGCGGCGGCGGTGGCGCCGGTGGTGACCACGTCGTCCACCAGCACCACCCGCTCGGGTGCCGGACCGGTGGGTTTAAAGGCGTGGGCCACCTGCTGGTGGCGGGATTTCCGGCTTTGGCCTTTTTGCGTCCCCGCCGCCACGCGCCGGAGCAGCTTTTGCTTCGGCCACGAGGCCAACCTGGCAAGCTCGCTGGCCAGGAGCTCCGCTTGGTTGTAGCCGCGCCTTAGGCGGCGCCAGGGGCGCATGGGCACAAAGGTGACGGTGGGCTTTTCAGGCCAGGAAAAGCTTCGGGCCTTTTGCCAGAGCTCTACGGCGCAGGGGGAGGCCAGCTCGTCGCGCCCGTTTTTTAAAAGCAGCACCAGCTCCCGCGCGCCCTTCTCGTAAGCAAAAACGGCGGCAAAACGCCGCCACGGGGGTGGTGAGGTTTGACAGGAAAGGCACGGGCTCACCTCCGACGGCTCCCCGCACCTCTCGCAGGCGGGCTCGGGGAGCCGGGGCAGGGCTTGCCAGCAGGGGGAACAAACCCCACCACGGGAAGCGACGGGTAAGCTGTCCCGGCATAGGAGGCAACGGGCGGGGAGCAGGGCCTGCAGCAGGGACGCAACCACGTACCCCATGCTCGGCAAGTGTAGCAGCTTGCCAACGGGAGCAAGGCCCGGTCGCGTATACTGCAGCAACGGAGGGTTCGATGCGCGGGCTGCGGCTTATCCCTTTCTTGCTGCTTTTTGGAGCTTTGAGTTGGGCCCAAGCTTTGTATTTGGGCGCGGGCGCAGGGGCGGTTTGGGAGCGGCGGGCGCCGGTAGCCCCCCATAAGGAGTGGTTCCACAGCGACAGGCCGGCAACGAGCTTTTTCCTGGCGCTACCGGTGGAAGAGGGCACGCTCTTTCGCGTGGAAAAGCTGGACCTCCCCCGGGATGTGAGCTGGCAGGGTATGGCGTGGGAAGCTCGCCTTTCCGGCTGGACCGCTGGTGTGGATTACTTTTTGCCCGGGGTTTGGGGCCAGGCCCTGGTGGGCGCTGGCGTGGGGGCGTACCGGCTGGATTTGGCGGCGAAAACACCCCCAGAGGGCGTGGAAGACACGCGGTTTGGCTGGTACGTGAAGGTGGGGGAGTGGTTTACCCTCACTCGCAGGCTGCAGTTTGCGGCGGAGGTGAGCTACCACCGCACCAACCATGCCGGCCAGCCCCAGCTGCTGACCGCTTCCGGAGCCTTGGTCTTCAAGTTATAGCCCATGCCGCACGTGATCCTTTCCGGCCAGGCTGACCTTGCCAGGGCGTGGCAGGAGTTTCCCGAGGGCCCCTTTCGCTTTGGCAACGCCGTGGCCCGCATTGAAGGGCGGTTCTTAAGCGCCTCCCGACGGGAGCTGCTCCTGGAGGCGGTGGTGGTGGAGTTCGGGCGCCCCCTCCACCCGGTCATCCTGGTTTCCCTTCGCCAGGAAGGCACCGGGGTGCACCTCTGGGACGTGGTGCGGGTGGAGCGCACGGAAGCGGTGAAGGCGCTCATCGCCCTGGTGGGGCGGGAGCTGGCCCGCTTTGGGGCTGGCGAGGTGCGCAGCACCAACCTCAAGCCAGAGCTGCTTTCGGCCTTGGGGGTGGGGCAAATTTCCGCAGGATAGGGGCAACGCCTCACGAGGGGGCACAGCTCCGGGGCTTTTAAGGCGCCGTTTCCTCCAGGGCTTTTTGCACCTGTTCCCCGTGCTCCACCTGGACGTTCTTGAGCTGGTCCTGTATGCCATGGGTCACCGACCCCGGGCTTTCCCCCGCCAACACCGCCCGGGCCACCGCCAGCTCCGCTCGTGCCTTCTGCCTTTGCGGGTCGCTTGCATCCGGGCCGGCCTGGGCGAGGGCCAAACAGGCGGCCCGCCACGCCACCGCCAAGCGGTACTCGGGGCTTCCCGGGCGGCTTCCCGCCACCCACTGCGCGGCCTTTTGGGCAATGGCGGAAAGCTCCTGGGGTGCGGGTTCCGACGCAGCCAGCAACGAATCCAGGCGCGCTAGGGACTCCTGCGCTTCCCGCCAGTCCAGGCTTGCCGGCTGGGCGCTTTTTTCTCCTTCCACCTGCCAGGTGGTCACGCGCTGCACGTCCTTGCTGGCTTTTTGGGAAAAGAGCCAAAGCCCGACGGCCATAGCTACCACCAAGGCCAGGAGCGACAAGAACCTTCCCATAGCTTCCTCCTTCCCCAAGCTTACCCCCGCCTTCCGTCCTCTTGAAAGGACACAAATCCCGCCCCACCGGTGCCTGGCTCTGGAGCAAGATGGCACGCCGTGTGCATAGAGGGAAACCGTGGGAGGTGGGAGATGAAACGGTTTCTGATCGTGGTGGCGTTGGTGGCTTCGGCAGCCCAGGGGCGGGAGCTTTCCTCCATGTACGTGGTGCCAGCGGCGGCCAACACGCCCGGGAAAAACGGCACCGATTGGCACACCGATCTCACGCTGGTGAACCCGCACGGGTTTTCCCTTCCCATCGTTTTGCAGTTTCTGCCCTCCGGACGGGACAACCGGGTAGGCGTTCCCACTGTCACCTTTGACCTTCTGGCCTACGAAAGCTTGAACCTTTGGGACGTTTTGGGCCCCAACGGCTTTGATGCCCGCGGTTCCACCGGCGCCCTTTTGGTGGCGACCGATACGGACAAGATCGCCTGCCCCACCAACTCGGCCCAGTGCGACTTTGTGGTGTTTTCCCGAACCTACACCATAGGCCCGCTCCCCGGGGAGTTTGGCCAGGCGCTGCCGGGGTCTCCGGCGGGGTGGGGGATGGACAGCACGGTCCTGGCTTACCTTCCTCAGCTCTCCAACGACGCCGATTTCCGCACCAACCTGGGTGTGGCCAGCTTGGCGGATGATTTTGTGGAAGTGGGTTACGACGTGCAAGCCCCGGATGGGCAAATTCTGGCCCGGGAGAGCACGTGGATTGCCCCCTTCGGTCATGCCCAGTGGGGTTTGAACACCACCATCACCGGTGGCAGCGTGGTTTTTTACATCAAATCCGGCCCCCAGGACGCCATGCTCTTCCCCTACGCTTCGGTGGTGAACCAGCGCACCGGTGATCCCGTGTACGTGGAAGCGCACATGACGGTGGTGGGCGTTTCGGCCCAAGGGCTTTCGGCCCGGGCTTTGAGCAAATCGCCCGCTCTTCCTCCTCGGCTGCCGGCCCCTAGTTTCCGCTTGCCGCGTTAACCCCAAAACCCGGTGCTTGCGGGGTTGTTAGAATGCCACCGTGCTGGCATCGGCGCGGGTTTTAGTGGTGGAAGACGATGTGGCCCTGGCCCAAACGGAGGTCGAGCTGCTGCGGGAGGGGCTGCCAGGGGTTGAAATTGTGGCCGTTAACGATGGTTTGCGGGCCTGGGAGATCCTCTCAGCGGACGGCGCCGACGTGGTGCTTTCCGACGTGGCGCTGCCGGGGATTGACGCCCTTGAGCTTTTGAAGCGCATCCGCGGTGACCACAACCTCTCAAGCACTGCGGTGATCCTGGTGACCGGTGTGATTTCACCGGAAAAGCTGTTCTCGCTTTTGGAAAACGGCGCCGACGACTGTCTGGTGAAACCCATTCGCGGCGAGGAACTGGTGGCGCGGGTGCGGGCGGCCCTCACCCGGGTGGGGCGGCAGCGACAGCTGGCAGCCCGAGCCCGGGAGCTGGAAGAAAAGTACGCCCGGGCCAGCGAGTTTTTGTCGTGGGTTTCCCACGAAATCCGCACCCCGCTTTCGGCCCTCATGTCGGCAGCCCATGTGCTCAAGCGCTACGGGAGACAAAAACCCGAAGAGGTGGAGCGCTTTGCCGAGCTCATCCACCGGGAGGGGCAAAGGCTCACCCGGCTGATCAACAACCTTTTGGACCTGGCCAAGATTGAAGCCGGGGAAGTGGAATGGCACGTGCAGGAGGTTTCTCTTTGCGAGCTTTTGCAGCGCGTGCAGGAGGTATTCCAGGCCCTGTGCGCTGATCGCTCCTTGCACTTGCAGTTGGTGCCTTGTCCTGAGGCCATCTTGAAGGTGGACGCCGACAAGCTCTCCCAGGTGCTCACCAACCTGATTTCCAACGCCATCAAGCATTCCCCGGAAGGCGGTACCGTGCGCATTGCCTGTGATCGTTCGGGGGGACACGTGCAGATTGCCGTGGAGGACCAGGGTCCCGGCGTTCCCGCCGGCATGGAGGAGGTCATCTTTCAACGCTTTCGGCAGCTGGATCTCACCGATGAAAAGGGCGGCACCGGTTTGGGGCTGGCCATCTCCCGGGAGATCGTTACCCGCTCGGGTGGGCGAATTTGGGTGGAGCGTTCGTCTTTGGGCGGGGCGCGGTTTGTGATTGAGCTCCCCTGCGAAACCCCGGGGTTGGCCTAACATGGTTCAGTTCGATAACCAGTACCGGCAAGTCAAGCTCAAGATCGTGTACTACGGGCCTGCCCTGGGCGGGAAAACCACTTGCTTGCAGTACATCCATCGGGTCACCGACCCCCAGCGCCGCACCCGCCTTTACACCCTGAACACCGCTTCCGACCGCACGCTGTTCTTTGACCTCTTGGGCCTGGATTTGGGGCGGATCCGCGGCTACCGCCTGACCGTGCAGCTGTTCACGGTGCCCGGACAGGTGCAGTACAACACCACCCGGCGGGCGGTTTTGGCCGGAGCTGACGGTGTGGTCTTTGTGGCCGACTCCCAGGTGGGCCAGGAGAAGGCCAACCTCGAGTCCCTGCAAAACCTCCAGGAGAACCTGAAGGCCAACGGTTTGGACCCCGAGACCATTCCGCTGGTTTTTCAATACAACAAGCGCGATTTGCCAAAGATTTTGTCGCGGGCGGAGCTGGACCGCCTGCTCAACCCCAAGGGCTACCCGGTGTTTGAAACCGTGGCCACCACCGGGCAGGGAGTGCTGGAGGCATTTGCCGCCATTTGCGAGGCCACGGTGCTGTCGGTGGCCGACCGCCTGGGTATTACTGCCCAGGCGGATGCCCTCACGCGGTTGGTGGCCAACGTGCGGGCGGCCATGGCGCCGTTGATCCCCACCAAGCCCCCGGAGGTGGAAGCGCCGGTGGTGATTCGAACCACCAGCGAAGGGCAGCTGGGTCCTGAGGAGCTGATGGCGGAGGCGGTGCGGGCCAACGCCGCCATGGCCGATCTTTCGGCGCGGCTGGATCAGCTCTCCAAGCAGCTCTCCCGGCGGGTGGAGGAGCTGCAGGCGCTGTTGGTGTTTTCCCAGGTGCTCACCCAGGCCCGGGAACCCGACGAGGTAACCACCGCCTTTTTTGAGCGCTTCCTGGTGGACATGAAGGTCACTGCCGGCACCTTGATCTTGGAAAACCCCAAAGGGGAGCTGGTGGAGGTGCTGCGCCGGGGCCTGGCGGCGGAGCCGTTAATGCGGCCGGGGGCGCAGGGGGAGCTTCCGGCCCGGGCCATCCTCGAGGGCCGGCAAGCCTTCCGCCTGGACCTGGGCGATCTGGCACCGGGGCAAAACCGCGAGCCCTGGATCGATGAGGTTCGGGGTCTGGGGTTCGAGCACTTCTTGGCGGTGCCTTTGGTGGCGCAGGACCGGGCCTGGGGTTTGGTCACGGCCTACGGGGAGGCCAGCCGCGGCCCCTTCCAGGATGAGGACTTAGAGCTTGCCGCCATCATGGGCGCGGTAGGGGCGGTGGCCATTGCCAACGCCCGGGCCTGGCACGCCTTGGAACAGGTGAACCGCAACCTGGAAAACCTGGTGGCGGCGCGCACCGGCGAGCTGCAGCAAGCGTTGGCCAAAGCTGAGGCGTTGGCCAAGGAGCTTTCGGTCAAAAACCAGGAGCTGGAAGCAACCTACCGTCGTCTGGCGGAGCTGGACCAGCTCAAGGGCGAGTTGCTCCGGCGGGTAGCCCACGAGCTCAACACCCCGGTGACGGCCATTCAAACGGCAGCGCGAATCCTCACCCGCTGGGACCAAATCCCCAAGGAAAAGGTGAGCAACTTCGTGGGGATCGTGGCCGAGGAAGCTTCCCGCCTCGGAGATCTCATCGCTTCCGCGCTGCAAGCGGCGGCGCTGGGGCTTCCCCAGGAGGTGGGGGAGAAAACCGCCGTGCCGGTGGCCGACCTCCTGCGCCAGGCGCTGGCACCGGTCAAAGGCGAGGTGGCCGAGCGGCAAATTAAGGTGGCGGTGAAGGTGGCTTCCGGCCTGGACAAGGTGATGTGCTTTCCGGAAGCGTTAACCGCAGCGCTCACCGCGCTTTTGAAAAACGCCGTGGAGTTTTCGCGGCCTCAAGGCAGCGTCACGGTGACGGTTTTGCCGGTGCGCAAAGCAGGGCAAAACTTCGTGGAGTTCCGGGTGGAGGACAACGGCGTGGGCATTGCCCCGGAGGACCTCCCCCAGGTCACCGAGCCGTTCTTCCAGGGGGGGAACCTGCTCACGGGCAAACCCAAGGGCCTGGGTTTGGGTTTGACGGTGGCCAAGAGGGTGGCGGAGCTGCACGGTGGGTCGCTGGAAATCGTGTCGCAGCCGGAGCAGGGAACCACGGTGAGCCTGCGGGTAGCGGTGGGGTAAGGTGCTGGACGTCCTGGTGGTGGATGACGAGCCTGCCATCCGGGAGACCCTCTCCTTCATCCTGGAAATGGAAGGCTTTACCGTGGATGTGGCAGCCGACGGTGAGCAAGCCTTGGCCAAGGTCCACGAGAACCACCCCAAGGTGGTGCTCCTGGACGTGATGATGCCCAAAAAGGACGGCTACCGGGTTTGCGAGGAGATCAAAAAGGACCCCCGAACCGCCACTACCAGGGTGGTGATTCTCACCGCCATGGGGCAAGCTGCTGACCGCGCCCGGGCCTTTGAGGTTGGGGCAGACGCGTACATTTCCAAGCCCTTTGACGAGGACGGCCTAATTGCGCTGCTGCGCCAGCTGGTTGCGGAGGGATCCAGTGCTTGAGCTGGGGGTCCTCACCGCTACCCCCCACCTGCCCATTTACCAGGAGCTCTTGGCCGCGGGCCCGGAGCTGGGGGTGGTGGTGCACCTTTGGGATGCCACGAAGATGGCCGCGCAGGTGCCGGGAGGGGTGACCCTGGAGGGCAAGCCTCTGGCTGTTCAGCAGGTGCCGGTGTTCCTCCCGCGGGTGGGGAACTGGCGTCCTGAATCAACCTTGGCGTTGATCACGGCTTTGGAGCGGCTGGGGTGCACCCCTTTTAACCGCCCGGAGGCCATCCGCGTGGGCCGCGACCACCTCCGCACGGTGGAGGCCCTGAGCCTGGCCGGCATCCCGCACCCGCCCACGGTGGTGGGGAGCGACCCCGAGGTGCTGGCCAGGGCGGCCCAAACGCTCGGCTTTCCGGTGGTGGTGAAAAGCCGCCGTTCCCGGCAAGGGGTGGGGGTGATTCGCTGTGGCTCCCTTCCCGAGCTGGAGGCGGTGCTGGACGCCCTTTGGCGGGTGGGCGAAGAGGTGGTGGTGCAGCGTTTTTGCCCGCCCGGAGGGGAAAGCTTCCGGGCATTGGTGCTGCAGGGCTCGGTGCTGGGCGTCACCCGCCACCGGGCGCCCCAGGGCGAGTTCCGCAGCAACGCCGCCCGCGGCGGGGTGGTGGAAGCTTGCCCGGCGGATGGGCACCTCCGCAATCTGGCCGTAGCGGCGGCGGCCGCCCTGGGTTTGGCCTTCTGCGGGGTGGACCTTTGGCCCGATGGTGACACGCTCCTGGTGGGTGAGGTGAACCCCACGCCCGGCTGGAAGCACTTTGCCCGGGCCACCGGCATTTCGGTGGCGCGTCTGGTGCTGGAGGCCATGGTCGCCCAGGCCCGTCTGCGGGGGGAGCGGTGAACCCCTTTGCCCTGGTGGGGGAAGTGCAGCTCAAGGCCGGTAAGGAAGAACCCTGCCGCCGCCGGCACCCGTGGGTTTACCGTGGGGCTCTGGCCACGCCGCTTCCCGATAAAAAAGGACCGGTGGCGGTTTTTTCCGCCCAAAGGGAGCTTTTGGGGGTGGCCCTGCCGGCAGCTTCCGAGGGTTCCCTGGCTTTGCGCATGGTCACCTTTGGCCCGGAGCCCTGGACCGCTTCGGTTTTGCGGCGGCGTTTGGCCAACGCCTGGAGGGTTCGGGAGGTGGTGCGGAGGCATACCGAGGCCTTTCGCTTTCTCCACGCCGAAGGGGATGGGGTCCCTGGCCTGGTGGCGGACGTGTACGGCTGCTTTCTGGTTTTCGAGCTTTACGAGCCGGTATGGGAGAGCTACCTCCCGTTCCTGGTGGAGGAAGCCTCGAAGCTTTCGCGAGCCGAAACCGTTCTCTGCCGGCGGGCCTCGGGGTCGGGGGTAGAGGTGCTCAAAGGCACAGTGCCCCCTGAACCGGTGCTGGTGCGGGAGTACACCTGGCGGCTTTTGGCCGATCTTTTGGGCGGACAAAAAACCGGGCTTTTTCTCGATCAACGGGAAAACCGGCTGCTGCTCTCGCAGTTGGCCCACTCGGCCCGGGTTCTCAACCTGTTTGCGTACACCGGTGGCTTTGGGGTGGCTGCCCGGGTAGGAGGGGCGCGGCAGGTGGTGAACGTGGAAAGCTCCAAAAGGGCGCTGGAGCTGGCCCAGCGCACCTACCACGCCAGCGGGCTTTCTCCTAGCGAGGGCGAATTTGTGCAGGGCGACGCCTTTGCCGTGGCCCGCAACCTGGCCCTGCGGGGAGAGAAGTTCGATTGGGTGGTGGTGGACCCCCCTGCGTTTGTGAAGTCCGCGGAAAAACAGGCCCGCGGGCTTTCCGGCTACCGCGACATCAACCTTCAGGCCCTCAAGCTGGTACGGGAAGGGGGCATGCTTTTGACCTGCTCCTGTTCCGCCCGGGTGAGCGTGGAGCAGCTGGAAGGCGCCCTGCTGTCTGCCGCTTTGGACGCGGGGCGGGAGGTGCGGGTGCTGGAGCGGCGGGGGGCCGGGGCCGACCACCCGGTTTCCCTCTTTTGCCCCGAATCCCGCCACCTGAAGGTGCTTTGGTGCGCGGTTTTCTAGCTGTGCTTGACACCCAAGGGGGGCTCGTTTAGATTTTTTGGCGGTGGGAAGCACCGGCGAGCGGGCATAACTCAGCTGGTAGAGTGTCAGCTTCCCAAGCTGAAAGTCGCGGGTTCGAATCCCGTTGCCCGCTCCATTTTTTTGGAGGTTCCTGTGGCCGGCCTGGTTCGCGAGCATCCCCATGAAACCCGTTCTGTAGCAGGTTCCACGGTTATTGCCAAGGAGTCGCGCCTGAAGGGTGAGCTGGCAGGCACCGCCGGGGTGCGGATCGAAGGGCAGGTGGAGGGCAACGTCACCGTGGATGGTCCCGTGGAAGTGGCGGAAGGGGCCAAGGTGCAGGGAGAAATCAAAGGCCGGACCGTGAAAGTTGCCGGCGAGGTGGTGGGCAACGTCCACGCCCTGCAGCTGGTGGAGCTTTTAGCTTCGGGTTCGGTGAAGGGGGATCTCTTCACCCCATCGCTACACGTGGTGGAAGGGGCGCACCTGGAAGGGCAAGTGCATATGGAGTCCCGACCGCAGCCTCCGGCGTCCCAACCCCCTCGCGCCAAGTCCTGAACCAACGCTAACTTGCCGCCTCCCTCCGGGTCTTGACTGGGTGTATACTGAAAGCCGGAGGAGAAACGGATGGCCGCCGAGGCGTCCACCGAGGTAGAAATTTACGGGCGGCGCTACCGCCTGCGGTCCACCCATGAGGGCAGCGATGTGGAGAAGCTGGCCGCCTTCGTGGACCGCCGCATGCGGCAGCTGGCCCAGCATCTACCCCAGGTGGACTCCGCGAAGCTTGCGGTGCTGGCGGCGCTGAATATCGCGGAAGAGCTGTTCCGCGAGCAACAAACGGATCCTGGTACGCGGACCGAAAAGATTCGGGAGCGTGTGGAAGGGTTAATTGCGAAGCTTGACGCTGCCTTGGGGGTTTCGTCATGAGGCGCCCGGCAGCGAGGTTGGAGGCCCCTGCGCGGCAAGTGATGAGCGAAACTATCCTTGGACCAACACCTATTTGCGGGGTGCCGGGTCCTGCCACCCCGATCGAGCCATGCGGCGAGTGACGGATGGTGGGTAGGCGCCCAACCTGTGGCGTACAGGTTCAAATAGGATTGCTCACACGGCCGTTGCGGGGGCCAAACTTAAGCTGAAAACCCCGCCCTCGCGTCCCCCCGCGTGCCTTTCGATCCTTGAAAGGGGGGCAACATGGGTTCCACAGTGATGCTGGCTGTGGCGGGGATCCTCATTGTTGTGGGTGTGGCGCTTGTCTTGGCTTCCTTGCGGTTGCGCAAGAAAGCGGAGAGCCGGGAGCGGGAAGCCGAGGAGCTGTCGCGCAAGCTGTTAGCTGCTGCTGAACAAGAGGCCCAACAGATCGTTCGGGACGCGCAAATTGCCGCCCGGGAGAAGCTCCTGGCAGCTCGGGCCGAGTTTGAGAGGGAAACCCGCTTGGTGCGGGACGACCTCGTGGGCCTGGAGCGGCGGCTCAACGAGAAACAGCGGGAGCTGGAGGACAAAGCCCGGGCCTTGGAAAGCAAGGAAGCCGAGCTCAAGTCCTTAGAAGAAAGGCTTTCCCTGCGGGAAACGCAAATTTCCCTGCAGGAGGACTCGGTGGCCGCCATGGTGGCGGAAGCCCGCACCCAGCTGGAACGGGTGGCAGGGCTCACCTCGGAGCAGGCCAAACAGGAGCTCATGCGGGCCATGGAAAACGAGGCCCGCATGGAGGCGGCCAAGCTCATCCGCCGCATCGAGGAGGAAGCCCAGCAGGAAGCCAACAACCGCGCCCGCAAGATCATCGCCACCGCCATTCAACGCATTGCCGCCGAGTACGTGGCGGAAAGCACGGTGGCGGTGGTGGACCTGCCCAACGATGAAATGAAGGGCCGCATCATTGGCCGGGAGGGTCGCAACATCCGTGCCCTGGAAAACGCCACCGGTGTGGACCTCATCGTGGACGACACCCCCGGGGCAGTGACGCTTTCCTGCTTTGACCCCTTGCGCCGGGAGGTGGCCCGCCTGTCTTTGGAGCGGCTCATGGCCGACGGCCGCATCCACCCCGCCCGCATCGAAGAGGTGGTGGCCAAAGTGCAAGCGGAGCTGGAGGAAAAGATCTTCCGGGACGGGGAGGCAGCCGCCATGGAAATGGGCTTTCCGGACCTCCACCCCGAGCTCATGAAGCTCTTGGGCCGGCTCCAGTACCGCACCTCCTACGGGCAAAACATCCTGGCCCATTCCAAGGAGGTGGCGCGCATTGCCGCCCACCTGGCCGAGGAGCTGGGGGCCAACGTCAAGGTGGCCAAGCGAGCCGCGCTCCTGCACGACATCGGCAAGGCGGTGGATCGGGAAATGGAGGGCACGCACCTCACCATCGGTCGCGATTTGCTGCGCCAGTACGGGGAAAGCGAGGAGGTCATCCACGCCATGGAGTGCCACCACGGCGATGTGGACCCCCGCACCCTGGAAGCCATCATCGTCACCGCCGCGGACGCCATTTCCGCTGCCCGCCCCGGAGCCCGGCGGGAAATCCTGGAGAGCTACCTCAAGCGCCTGGCCCAACTGGAAGCCATCGCCGGGGATTTTGCCGGGGTGCAAAAGGCCTACGCCATCCAGGCCGGGCGGGAGCTGCGCATCATCGTGGAGGCGGAGCGCATTTCCGACGACGAGGCGGTCTGGCTTTCCCGGGACATCGCCAAGCGCATCGAAAAGGAGCTCACCTACCCCGGGCAAATCAAGGTCACGGTCATCCGCGAAACCCGCGCCGTGGAATACGCCAAGTAGGGGCAGCCCTCCGTGGCTGCCTTTTTTCCGGCGGCCCAAGGGGGCCGCTCTTTCTTTTTTGCCGAACCTATCTAGCTGCCCTTAAGCGCCGGCCTCTCGGTAAAGCGTGAGGAGCTCTTGGCTGAGGGCCTGGGGGGTGAGGCCGGAAACCCGCTCCCGGGCCTTTTCCCCGGCCTTTTGCCGAAGCTCGGGGTTTTGCTGCCACTGGGCAAGAAGGGTGGCGAGGGCTGCCGCATCCCCCCGGGGCCACAGCTCCCCGGTGATGCCGGGAACCACCAAATCGCGGATGCCGGGGACGTCCACCGCCAGCGAAGGCACCCCGCAGGCGGCCGCTTCCGCCACCGCCCGGTGGGCCCAGTCGGACCCCGGCTCGGGGAAGACGAACACGTCCATGGCGTTGAAAAAACGCTCCAGGCCCTCCTCGTGGTAACCGGGGAAAACCACCCGCTGGGCAATGCCGAGCTTTTTGGCAAGCTTCTCCAGACGCGGCAGGAAGGGCCCCTTGCCCACCACCAGCCCCCACACGTTGGGCACCGCCCCCAGAGCCAAAAGCAGCAGGTCTTGCCCGCGGCTGGGGTCCAGCTTGCCCACCGTGCCGGCCACGAAGGCCTCCGGGGGAATGCCCAGCTCGGCACGCACCTGAGCCCGATCGGGCCGCGGTGCAAAGCGCGGTTCCAAAGCCAAGGGTAAAACGCGGATGGCCGCCTTGGGGGCTAGCCTGCGGGCTTTTTCCTCCATTTCCGAGTGGCTCAAGCCCACGCCGGCCACCGCAGCAAACAGCAAGCGATGGTAAGGATCCGGGCGGAGGTGGGAAGGGTGGTGTACCGACCGCACCAGCACCGGCCTTTGGGGCAACGAGCGGCGGATCCACCAGGCCAGCAGGTGATCGTGGGGCAAATGGGTGTGAACCACGTGGAATTCGGCCATGAGGGAACGCACGCTGAAAAGCACCCGGCGCAGGGAGGCCCAGGACCTTTCCTTTTCCAGGATGGGGTGGGCCCAGGGGAGTCCTGCCAGCCTGGTTTCTAAGTTCCTGCCGGGGCGAAAAGCAAAGTGAGCGTCAACGCCCGCCTGTCGCAAAGCCTCCACGGCTTGCAGCGCGGTAGCAGCTGCTCCCGTCCAGCGATCGGCGGCCACCAGGTGTAAAACCCGCACCTGAGGATGATGCCTTATGCTGCGGGAGCCGGCAAGGAGGTGCTAGCATCGGCAAGGAGGTGAGCATGGCTTTAGATCGCGAGCTCTTGGATTTGCTCATTTGCCCTGCCTGCCAGGGGGAGCTGGAGGTGGTGGCGCTTGCCCCCGACGTTTGTGCGCTGTTGGTGGCCCGCTACCGGGAGAAGTTCCGGGATGAGGAGCCGGTGGTGGAGCAGGGGTTGCGGTGCCAAAGCTGCGGCTTGACCTACCCGGTGGTTTCCGACATTCCGGTGATGCTGGTGGACGAGGCCCTGCCCGCCGCCAGCCAGTAAACCGTGCGGAAAGCCGCGTGGGCCTCGGGGTTTCTGGTGGCGGGAGCGGTCTTTTCCTCCCGCCTGGGGCTTGCCAACCCCTTATTTTTGGCCTCGGCGCTAGCCGCTTGGTGGGCCTTGCGGCGCGGGGAGCTTTCCGGGAAGCGCTGGATTTGGCCGCTTTTGGGCCCCATTGCGGTTTTTTGGGGAGCCTCGGTGCTTTCCGCGCTTTTTTCCTTGGACCCCACCACGAGCTGGCGGCAGCTCCCCCGGCTTTTGGTGTTTCTGCTGATCCCCTTGGCGGCCAACCTCATGGATGAGCGGGCCTGGGGCCTTTTAGCCTGGGGGCTGGCCGGCATGGCAGGGGTCCTCAGCCTGTGGGGCTTGTGGCAGTACGGGCACGGGTACGACTCGCTTACCATGCGCATCCGCGGCCCCCTTTCCCACTACATGACTTACGCCGGCTGGTTGCTTTTGGCGTTCTGCGTGCTTCTCGCCCTGGCACTGCTTTCGCACTTTCGTGGCAGGTTTTTCTTCCTCGTTCCGGCCGGCCTGGCGTTGGTGGCGCTGTTTTTGTCCTACACCCGAAACGTGTGGGTGGGGCTAGGGGTTGGGGTGTTGGTGCTGGCGGCGTGCTGGCGGCGGCGCTTGCTTTGGCTCTACCCCCTTTTGGCGCTGGCGGTTTTGCTGGTGTTTCCCGAAAGCGTGCGCGACCGCCTGTGGTCCATGCTGGACCTCCGCCAACCTGCCAACTTCGACCGCTTGTGTATGGTTTACTCGGGTTTGCAGATGGTGCGCGATTACCCCTTGACCGGTGTGGGGCTGGACATGGTCCCCAAGCTGTACCCGCTCTACCGGCGGGACGACGCCCCGCGCTACCGGGTACCGCACCTCCACAACAACCTTTTGCAAATTGCTGCGGAGCGAGGCTTGGTGGCCTTGGCGGCTTACCTTTGGCTTTTGGCTGCCTTTTTTTCTCAGACCTGGCGTCGCTTGCCGCAGCTTACCGGTGTTCCCAGGGCCGCGGTGGCAGCCGCCCTTTCGGCGGTGGCTGCCATCAGCACCGCCGGGCTTTTTGAGTACAACTTCTGGGACGCGGAAATCCAGTACCTCACGTTTGTGCTGATGGGTGGGGCTTACGCCCAAATGGAGGCCCGGGGGTGAAGGTTTACCAGGTTTCCGAGCTGGTGGCGGCCATTAACGCGCAGCTTTCGGCCTTTGGGGAAGTGTGGGTGCGGGGTGAGCTTTCGGGGGTGAAGGTGGCTTCCTCGGGGCACCGCTACTTCACCTTGAAGGATGCGGATGGGCAGCTTTCCTGCGTGATGTGGGCCTCCCGTGCCGACCGCCTGCGCTTCAAGCTGGCCGACGGGCTTTCGGTGTTGGTGCGGGGTGTGCTTGAGGTTTACCCGCAGCGGGGCAGCTTGCAGCTTATCGTGCAGGAGGTGGTGCCGGAGGGGATTGGGGAATTGCAGCTGGCCTTTGAGCAGCTCAAGGCCAAGCTGGAAGCCGAGGGGCTTTTTGCCCCCGAACGCAAACGCCCCATGCCGGAGCTCCCCCAGCGCATTGGCCTGGTGACCTCCCCTTCGGGGGCGGCGGTGCGCGACGTGCTGAAGGTGCTTTCCCGCTGGCCGCACCTTTCGGTGCTTTTGTACCCGGTGCGGGTGCAGGGCAAGGGCGCCGAGGGGGAAATTGCCCGCGCCATTCGCTACCTGGGAAAGCTCGGCACGCTCGATGTGATCCTGGTGGTGCGGGGCGGGGGCTTGCTGGAGGACCTCTGGGCTTTTAACGAGGAAGTGGTGGCCCGGGCCATTGCCGCCTCCCCGGTTCCGGTGATTTCCGGGGTGGGGCACGAAATTGATTTCACCATTGCTGACTTTGCGGCTGATATCCGGGCTGCGACCCCCACACAAGCGGCGGAGCTGGTGGTGGCGCAGCTGGAGCGCCAGGCCCGCCGCCTGGAGGACGCCTGGCGTCACCTGCTGCTGGCCTGGCAGCGGACCTTGACCTTGCGGAAAAACCGCCTAGCGCTTCTGGCGGGGGCCCGGGGTTTGGCGCTTTTTCCAGCTCGGGTGCGGCAGATCCGCACGGTTTTGCAACGGGCAGAAGTTTTGCCGCAGCTCCTGCGCGGGCTTGTGCTGCGGCGCCATCGGGGGTATCAGCTTTTGGTTTCCCGGCTTTACGCCTGGCCGGTGCGGTTTGGCGCCGCCCGCCGCTGGCAGTTGCTGGCCGGCCAGGAAGCCATGCTGCGGGAAAGGCTCAGGGCGCTGGTTTCCCGCCGGAAGCTGGAGCTTGCCGCCAAAGTGAGGGCGCTGCAAGCCCTTTCACCCACCGGGATCCTCAAGCGGGGGTACTCCATTACTACCGTGGAAGGGGACCCCCGGCCGCTGCGGCGGGCGGAGGACGTGCAGCCAGGGCAGCGGCTTAAAACCCAGCTTTCCCAGGGGCTGGTGCGCTCGCTGGTGGTGGGGAGGGAGGCCGGGCAGCAGCAGGCGCTCTTTTCTTTGGGTGAAAACGAGGAGGTGGAATGAGCAAGGAAAGCTTTGAACAAGCCTTAGGTGAGCTGGAGGCCATTGTCTCCAAGCTGGAAGACGACACGGTGCCGTTGGAGGAAGCTCTGAAGCTCTTTGAACGGGGCATCAAGCTGGCCAAGAAGCTGAAAACCCAGCTGACCGCCGTGGAGCGCCGGGTGGAGCAGCTTCTGGCCGAAGCTGAGGAAGGCGAGGAGCCGGAAACCGCACCCTTTGCCGTGGAGAAGGAAGGTGATTGAGCTTTTCCTGCAACAGGAGCGGGAGGCCATTGACCGCGCCCTGGAAGAGCTTTTGCCGGCGGAGGAGGCCTGGCCCTCCGAGCTGCACCGCGCCATGCGCTACGCCGTGCTGGCGGGGGGCAAGCGCCTGCGCCCCATCCTCTTCCGCCTGGGCCACCGCATTGCCGGCGGGGACCCGAACGCGGTTTTAGCCGCCGCCTGCGGGGTGGAGCTCATCCACACCTACTCCCTGGTGCACGACGACCTGCCGGCCATGGACAACGACACCCTGCGGCGGGGCAAGCCCACCCTGCACGTGGTTTTTGGCGAAGCCCTGGCGATCTTGGCCGGGGATGCCCTGCTCACCGAAGGTTTCCGCTGGCTGGCTTCCTACCCTCCAGGGGATCGCTGGGCCCCCCTTCGCGCTGAGGTTTGCCGGAGGGTTGCGGAAGCCGTGGGCTCCCAGGGGATGGCGGGAGGGCAGGTGGAGGATTTGGCCGCGTCCGGCGCCCCGGCCGAAGCCCAGCGGCTGCGGCGCATCCACGAAGCCAAGACCGCGCGCTTCATTGCTGCTTGCCTGGCCTGCGGGGCGGTTTTGGCTTCCGCTCCCCCGGAGCTGGTTTCGGCTTTGGAGCGGTTTGGCTTGCAGCTGGGGGTTGCCTTTCAAGTGGCCGATGACATCCTGGATGTCACCGGAACCCCGGAAGAGCTGGGCAAAAGCCCCGGCAAGGACGACGCGCAAGCCAAGCTCACCTACCCGCGGGTCTTTGGCTTGGAAAAAAGCCGGCAGGTTCTGGCGGAGCTGAGCCACACGCTGCAGCAGGAGGCCAGCCGCCTGGACCCCAGCGGGCTTTTGGGCGAGCTGGTGGCCTTCGTGTGCCAGCGGAGGAGCTGAGGGGTTGCCTGGCTCGGGGGTGCCCAAGGTCAGGCTGGATGCCCTCCTGGTGGAGCGGGGGTTGGCCCCTACCCGGCAAAAGGCCCAGGCCCTGGTGCTTGCTGGCCGGGTACGGGTTGATGGCCAGGTGGTGGACAAGCCGGGGAAGCTGGTGGCCGGCGATGCCCAGGTGACGGTGGAGGCCCCGGAGCACCCCTGGGTTTCCCGGGGTGGGGTGAAGCTGGCGGGGGCTCTGGAGTTTTTTGGGGTTTCCCCGGAAGGCAAAAGGTGCCTGGATGTGGGGGCCTCTACCGGGGGGTTCACCCACGTGCTGCTTGCCCGCGGTGCCCGGGAGGTGGTGGCGGTGGACGTGGGCAAGGGGCAGCTGGACTGGAGCCTCCGCCAGGATCCCCGGGTCAGGGTGGTGGAAGGCATCAACGCCCGCTACCTTCAGCCGGAGGATGTGGGGGGTGGGTGCTTCCAGCTCGTCACCGTGGACGTTTCCTTCATTTCCGTGACCCTGGTTTTGCCGCGCCTGCTGCCGCTTTTGGCACCGGAAGGGCTTTTGTGCGTGCTGGTCAAGCCCCAGTTTGAGGTGGGCAAAGGGCACGTGGGCAAAGGCGGGGTGGTACGAGACCCGCAGCTGCGGGAAGCGGCCATTCAAAGGGTCATCGCCGAAGCCCAAGCCCTGGGCCTGGAGGTTGTTTCCCGTTGCCCTTCCCCGCTTCCCGGTCCGGCCGGCAACCTGGAGGAGTTTCTGCTCCTTAAAGCCAAAGCTTGAGGCTGCAGCCGCAACGGCTGGAAGCTCGCGAGCTCACTCCCGGTGCTTGATCACCACGGCAATGGAGCTGCCTTCCAAGAGCTTGGCAAACTTTTTTGCGTCTACCTCCTCCCCCACGATGCTGCCGTAGTGCATGGGCACGGCTACCTTGGGCTTGATGCTCCTGGCCGCTTCGGCGGCTTCCTGGGCGGTCATCACGTAGGTGCCGGACACCGGCAAAAGCGCCACGTCGGGGGCGAGGTTGGCCATTTCCGGAATGAAGTCGGTATCCCCGGCGTGGTAGTAGGTGAAGCCGCCCACGGTAAAGACGTAGCCAAGCCCGCCGTAGGATTTGGGGTGGAACTGCTTTTGGAGGTTGTAGGCGGGAACCGCCTTGACCGTGACCCCCGCAAAGGTCTTGGTTTCCCCGGCAGCGATCACCTGCACCCCGGAAAGCTTCTTGGCTACCGAGGAAGGTCCCACGATGATGGTGCCGGCCTTTTTGATCTTGGCCACATCCTCGGGGGAGCAGTGATCGAAGTGGTCGTGGGTGATGAGGATGAGGTCGGCCTTGGGGAGGCCCTCCGGCAGCTTGAAGGGGTCCACGTAAACCACCGGAGGACCGTCCAAGCGGAAGCAGTCATGCCCATGCCAGTGGAGCTGTTGCACCATGTTCACCTCCTTACCGCTTGACGCCAGCACAAGCAGCAAGAAAACCCCGGTAAACATCGTTGCCTCCTTTACAAAGCATCGGCGCGGGTGGAAATCGGCCCGCGGTAGTTGCGGGAAAGCCGCACCTGCGCCACGTACGGCCCAAAGCCCTTGTAGGTTTCCTTGATGCGGGTGAGGGCATTGGAGCGCCAATCCACGTACGGGTTGTCAATTTGCACGGGGTCCAAGCAGCCGGCCAGGGCCACCTTGGAGCTGGCGCAAAAGCGGCTCATGAGCGTTTTCGCCAAATGCCGGTCGCCGTTTTGCAATTCGTCCACCAGCACCAGCGAATCCTCAATGTCCAAACCCCGCAACAGCGAGGTGGAAAGCAAGGTAAGCCGCCCGGAAGCTTCCAGGTCCTGCAGGAAATCCCGACCGTTGGCCAAGGACACCGAGCGGATCGCTTGGAAAAAGGGCTCCAGCCACGGGGAGAGCTTGGCGTCGTGATCCCCGGGGAGGTACCCCATTTCAAACTGGCTGGCGGAGTGCTCGGGGCGGAGCAAGATCAAGCCGTTGGGGTACAGGGGCGGCGGCAGCACCCCGGGGCTTTTCACCCGGAAGCTGGTGGGCTGGCCAAAGAGCAGGTAAAGGGCCGCCACCACCATGAGGCGGGTTTTTCCGGAGCCCGCCGGCCCATCCAGCACCACCAGCTGCACCTCGGGGTCCAGCAGAAACTCCAGGGCCAAAAGCTGGCGGGGGTCGGCAGGGGTAAAGCCCAGGATGGTGCGGGGGACCAGCTCTCCCCGGCGGGAATCCCAGTACTGGGCAAAGCGCAGCTCTTGCGCCCTTTCCCCGGAGGCGTCCACCCGCAAGGTGAGGGTCCCCTGGGGCAGGTGCAGGACCACACCCAGGTTGGGCAGGGGCTCGGCCACTAGCGTCCTGAGGCTTTCCATGGGCAGAAAGCGCTCCCGCGGGGGGCCGCTGGCCAGAAACTCATCCCACAAATCGCCGCTGCCTTCGCCCTCCACCACCCCGCAAAATAGGTCCTCCGGGCTTTCTAAAGCCACCTTACCGTAGCGCAGGGCTTCGGCGGGGATGCCCTTGGCGTCGCAAGTTAAAAGCATGTTGGAGTCTTCGGAAATTAACACCACGCGGAAGCCGTTGTGCCCCCTCACCAGCGAGGCAATGCGCTCGGCGGCAGCAATGATCACGCCGTCGCCGTTGCCGTTTTCCGAAACCGCCGCCGGTGGAGGCTCCCAGGCCAGCACCCCGCCGTTGGGGGTGGTGGGCAGGGAGGAAAAGGGGATGCGGCCGGAAAGCACCGGCGTGGGGTCGGGGTGGATGAGGGAGGCGTTGCGCAGCGCCAGGATCTTGCGCACCGCGGCCCGGGCCGCCGCCTTCACGCCTTCGGACTTGTGGCGGCTGCCCTGCAGATGGGCTAGCTCCTTGAGCACCTGCTGCAGCAGGATCACCATGTTGCCGGGGGCCAGGAGGCGATCCAGACAGTCGGGGTTTTCCACCAACGCCGAGGTATCGGGGATGTACACGTCTACCGGGTTCATGGACCATCCCCATGCTACCATGAAAAGCGAGCAAAGGAGGTGGCCATGAAACGCTGGATTTTGGCTTTGGTGGTGGTTTTTGGCTTCTTGCCGCCGGCCGCGGAGGCCGAGGTGGTGGCGCTGCAGCTCGAGCGCAAGGGGGTGAAGAAGCCCGAACAAATGGTTTACGGCGTGGACCTGGCCACCGGCCAGGTGGTCTGGGAGCACCGCTTTGGTGAAGAGGTGAACTTCGTGGAAAAGGTCAAAGGTGGTCTTTTGGTAGGTTGCGACGATGGCACGCTGAGCCTTGTGGATCCAGCCACGGGTTCGCTGCGGTGGACCGCCAAGCTGGGGGAAAAGGACGAAAAGGTGAATACGTTCCGCGGTGAGTTTGCCGAGGGCTTCTTGGTTTCCTTCCACAACGAGGTGCTGTGGTTGGTTTCTCCCAAGGGAGAAGTGGTTTGGGTCTTGCGCTAGCGGGGCGAGCGGTGGGGCGCTGAAAGCAAGCAGGCAAAGTAGCCTTCCCGGTGGCGCAGGTGGTCGAGGGGGAGCATGGCGCCCACCGATTTGCGGCGGAGGGCCTGGTAGAGCTTGGCCAGCTCCTCGCGGTTGCGGAACAGCCACGCTTCAAAGGGCTCGCCCTCCTGCAACCCGGAAGGCACCAGCGGTACCCGGAAGGCGGCGTGGAGGGCATCGGTTTCCTCGTACCAAAGGCCTAAATACCACGCCCGGCGGCCATCGTCTTCCAGGCTTGAGGCCACGCAAAGGCGGGGGTCCAGCTCCTCGCTGGCCGCACTCTGGGAAACCGGGGAAACCCCCTGGGCCAGGCTTCGCAGGGTGCTTAACAGCGGAGTTCCAGGTGGGAGCATGGCAAGCCCGGGAGGTGCCTGCCGCCAGGCCACCATCTCGTAAAGCGGGAACGGCTCCAAACCCTTGGGGTGAATGACCCCCAAAAAGCGCAACCCCGCCCAGGGCCCGGTGCCGCCCATCCCGGCCATCACCACAAGCCAAGGCAGGCCCCAGGCTTCCACCTGGCCCAGGCGGGGGTTGCTCCACTCCAGCTCCAGCTCCCGCAGAAACGCCTCGGTTAAAACCGTGCCCAGGTTTTGCAGCTCGCCGTTTTCCAAAAGGTACGCGGCGTAGGGGCGTTCCTGGGCAAACTCGGGAAGCCTCGATTCGTGGCGCACCGGTTCCAGAAACTCCAGCACCTTGTGCAGGTCGTAGCCCCGGGCCACCAGGAAGTCGGCAATGTCCTCCACCTCCTTGGAGCTTTTGCCGGTGGTGAGGCGTGACAGCTCCACCAGGCCCTGGCCGAAGAACTCAAAGCTCACCTTTTGCCCGCCCATCATGGGGAGAAGGTGGTAGGTGCCCACGTTGAGGGCCATGCGGAGCCCGTGGTTAAAGGGGCACCCCTGCTCCCGCAGCTCCTCGTAAATGAGCCGCCCCTGCACCGCCGCAAAAAAGAGGCTCTGGGCGCTGCGGCAGGAGTAAAAGGCGCCGTCCCCGAGGAACTTCTCCAGGCGGAGGCGGTGTTCGGTGCGCAGCTTTTCCCACTCGTACTGGAAGCGGAGCATAAAGCGCAGGGCTTCCAGCTCCGCCCGCAAACCCCGCCGGCGCAAGTCCTCCAGGATTTGCGTGAACTCCACCAGGTCGTACACCAGGCCGTAGCGGCGCACTGCGGAAGGCACCACCGTGGGCGAGGTGAAATCGAAGGCCCGCACCGAGGGCGAAAGCCGCACCACCTGGCTGCCGCTCTTGGCCACCAACCGGGAGCCGGAGCTAGCCACCGGCAGGATCCGCGCCCGCAGGGCAGCCACCACCTCGAAGCGCCGCAGGCGGCCCCCTAGGTCCTCCAGCAGGGAAAAGAGCTCGGCGGAAAGCCTGGGCGTTGCCGGGTGTCGCCAAACCGAAAGCAAACGCAGGGTTGGTGGGTGGAACAGCAGCCGGACCGAGGGCAGCGAGGGTGCTTCTTCGTCCAAAAGCGCCAGGGTTTCCAAAAAGCCCGGGTCCTTGTTGCGGAGAACGTCCAGTGCTTCGGCTTTTTCCGCCACCACCCGGCGGAACTGCGCGGGCTCCAGGCCCAGCCTGCCCGCCAGGAAGAGGTCCAGCTCCTGCTGATCCCGGGTGGCTTGCAGGCTTACGAACGGAACCAGGTCCTGGCGGAGGAGCTGGCCAAAACGCCGGCCGGTCTCGGGGTTCACCCACGGGGCCGCGCTTTTCAGCCAATGCACCGCTTGCTGCTCGGCGTTTTCCAGGACTTCCACCACCCTTTGCGCGGCCAGGTAGGTGATCTTGGCCAGGTCGAGCTTTCCGGTCCCGGGGGCCCAGGACACCACCTCCCCGCGCAGGTCAGAAAACCGCAAAGCGGTTTCGCGGGAAAGGGCCAGCCACAGGATTTCCGGGAAGAGCCGCCCAAAATCCTGCTCCAGGGCGTGGGCCAAAAGCGGGGTGGCCTGCGCCAGAAGCTCTTCGCGTTTTTTCACCAGCGGTTGCTTGTCGAAGCTTTGCCCCTGCAGCCTGGCCAGGCGGTAGCGAGCTTCCAGCTCCAAAAGTCGGGCCAGCTCCCGACAAAACCCCTCCCACGAGGAGGTCACCTGAAAGGGGAAGCCCAGGGTGACGATGGTGCGCTCGTCGTCGCCGTAAAGCCAAAAGGGAGCGGGCACCCGGCTGGCAGCTTCCCCAAAAAACCCCCGCCAACCACCCCCCCGATCGGCAGAGGTGAGGTACACGCCCAGCACCTCAGGCGCCTGCAGGGCGTGCTCCACCGTGGCCGCCGGGAACTCCATGGAACGATTCTACGCCGGCATGGCTTGCTCCCGGTAGGCTAGAGCTTCGGCGACGTGCACGGCTTTCACGCTTTCCGAGCCGTCCAAATCGGCAATGGTGCGGGCCACCTTCAGCACCCGATGGATGGCCCGGGCGGAAAGCCCCAGGCGCTCCATGGCGGCTTCCAGGAGCTTCTGGCCTTGCCCATCCGGGCTGCAGAAGCGCTTGACCTCTTCCGGCGTGAGCTGGGCGTTGGTGGTTCTTCCGGTTCCCGCAAGCCTTCTCTTTTGCGCTTCCCGGGCGGCCACCACCCGCTCCCGGACCGCTCTGGAGCTTTCGCCCCGCCCCTGGGTGAAGAGTTCCGAAAACCGCACCGGGTGCACGGTGAGGTGCAGGTCAATGCGGTCCAGGAGCGGACCCGACAGGCGCGAACGGTACCTGGCGATGGCCTGGGGGGAGCAGCGGCAGAGGCGCTTGGGATCGCCCAAAAACCCGCAGGGGCAGGGGTTGGCGGCGGCCACCAGCTGAAACCGGGCGGGGAAGCGCAATGACCCTGCAGCCCGGGCAATCACCACGCACCCGGACTCCAGCGGTTGCCGCAACACCTCCAGGACGTCCCGGCGGAACTCGGTGAGCTCGTCCAGGAAGAGCACGCCGTTGTGGGCCAGGGAAACTTCCCCAGGGCGGGGGTAGGGTCCGCCCCCCACCAGGCCCGCTGCGGAAATGGTGTGGTGGGGGCTGCGGAACGGGCGAACGGAAAGCAAGCCCTGGGGCCGGGGAGCCAAAGGGGCTACCGAATAAACCTTGGTGGTTTCCAGCGCCTCTTCTTCCGACAGGGGCGGCAGGATTCCCGGAAGCCTTTGGGCCAGCATGGTCTTCCCTGAGCCCGGGGGGCCGATGAAGAAGAGGTGATGCCCGCCCGCAGCAGCCACCTCCAAAGCCCTTTTGGCATGGCTTTGTCCGGCGACATCAGCCAAATCCAGCTCCCGGCTTTGCTCCGGCTGCCACCAGGAAGCTTGCTCCGGCTTGGTCCAACTACCAGCTCCGTCTCCGCGAATGAGGGCCACCACTTCCTTGAGGTGGGAAACCCCCAGCACCTCCGCACCTTTCACCACTGCAGCTTCGGGCAGGTTTTCCGCTGGAAGGATCACCTTGGCTTGGTGTTTCGTGGCAGCTTCCACGATGGGGAGCACCCCCCGCACTGGCCGGAGCTGACCGTCTAAGGAAAGCTCGCCCAGAAGCCATAAATTGCCCATGCCCTTAGACGGCACAAAGCCGGTGCTGGCCAGCACCCCCACGGCAATGGCCAGGTCTAAGAGCGTGCCTTCTTTTCGTTCCTCGGCGGGCGAGAGGTTGACCACCAGGGATTTGCTCTCAAGGGTGGCCCCCAGTTGCCGAATGGCGGAAACTACCCGCTCCCGGGACTCCCGCACCGCGGCATCGGGGAGCCCCACCACCACCAAACCGGGAAGCCCGTGGTGGGCTTCCACTTCCACGCGAACCGGCAAAGCCTCCACACCTCGGGGAACGGCCGAACACACCTTCACCACCATAATGCCTCCCCGACGTGGCTGGACGGTAACCGTATTATGCTGAGGGGAACTGGAGGCGTCAAGGGTTGCCGGCTGCTGATCCCAGGGTGGAAAAGCTACGGTGGGAACTGGAGCAAGCCCTCGATCGCCAGCTTCAGGGGCCTTCGGGGTGCTGGCCGCTGCTGGTGGGTTTGGCGGGCTTGCTGTTGGGCTTGGTGCTGCTGGCCGGCGGGCTGTAAGCGGCCAAAAACGCCCCTCCCAGCGAGCTTAATGTTTCGCTCACCCGGCCCCGGGCGGGAAAGCCCCCAGCGGAAGCCAGCGCCAGCAGCACCGCGCTTAGGAAAAGCGCCAGAGCCGCCGCCAGAGCCGCACCCAGAAGCCGATCCAATAGCGAGAGGTGCACGCGTTCCAAAAGCTTGCGAACCCCGGCTCCGGCCAGCAGCAGCAGGAAAAAGGCCAGGCCACCGGCTACAAGGGAAGCCAGTAACTTAGGTGCCAGGGAAGCGGTGGGTCCAAACGCCCAGGTGGCCAGCGGAGGCCCCGCAACTCTCCCCGCCAAAACCCCGCCCACCAGCGCGCCGGCGGTGGAAACCATGCGCACCACCCCCCAGAAACCGCCCAGCACTGCGCAGCCCGCCGCCACCACCAAAATGAGCACGTCCACGCCGGTATCTTACCGTGCTTCTCGCTTTGCTAGAATCCTGGCCAACGTGAAAGGAGGCCTGTAATGACCTGGCTCCCCGACCCCTTGCATCCGGCGGTAGTTCATTTTGTGGTGGCGCTGAGCTTTTTGGCGCTGTTTTTTGAGCTCCTCACCTTGCACCCGAAGGTTCGGCAGCTTTCGCCGGTGGTTCCCATACTCTTGGTCTTGGCGGCACTGGCCGCAGTGGCGGCGGTGCTTTCCGGGGAGGCGGCCCACGACGAAGCGGTGATCCCCCAAGCGGCCAAGGCACTGGTGGAGCAGCACGAGGAGCTGGGGGAGAAGGTGATGGTGGGTCTCATCGTGCTGGCGGTGGTACGGCTCGTGCTTTGGCGGATGGAGCGGTTGGCCACCTGGGTGCGGGCGGTGTGGTTGCTCTTGCTGTTGGCTGCCGCGGCAGCGGTGGGCTACAACGGCATGCTGGGTGGTGAGCTGGTGTTTCAGCACGGGGTGGGAACGCAGCTCACGCTCAAAGGCACACCTGCCCCCGCGGAGGGGGAGCATCTGGAAGACCAATGAGGGGGCTGGCTGCCCTCGGTCTGGGCCTGTGGGCAGGCTTGGTTCTGGCAGCGCCTTGCCCTTCCGGATGGCGGGTGGAGGCGTTTAAGCCGCCCAGGCTGGCGTGGGAAGGGGCGCAGTTTGCCATCCCAGTGGAGGTGACCAACACCGGCCACCAGCCGTGGTCAGGCCAAACCTCCGATCACCTCTCCTACCACTGGCGGGACCTCAGCGGCAAGGTCCTGGTTTGGGATGGGGACCGGACCGACCTGGGGCGGACGTTGATGCCAGGGGAAACCCAGCGGGTGCTGCTGCGGGTCAGGGTTCCCCGGGACCCAGGGGTGTACCTCCTGGAGCTGGCCATGGTGCGGGAGCAGGTGTGCTGGTATCCCCCGCCTTCGGGTCAAGCGCACTTAGCCCAAGTACGGGTCTTGCCCCGCCTCCCCTTCTTGGTGGGAGGCCTTGGGCTTTTCACCGGTTTGTTGAGCCTGGTGGTTTGGAAGCGCAGGCGGTGGGCTTCCTGGCTGGTGCCGGTTTGCACCGTGCTTTGGCTTGCAGCTTTTGCGTGGGTGGTGGGACAGGTGGTGGTGGTTGCGGCGGGCCGGGTGNNGGGGCCGCCCATGCCGGTGGGCATGCTGTGGGCGGGGGGGTGTTTGCTTTCTTTGGCGCTCATCCTTTTGCCGGCCCGGTGGTGGCCGCGGGCAGCCACGGTGCTGGCCTTTCTGGCTGTGGTTTTGGCTTTTGCCGATACCCTTTACCTGCGGTTTTTTGGCAGCATCGTCTCGCTTTTGGCGTGGCAGGGCGCCGGGCAGCTGGGTCAAGTGTGGGATAGCGTCCGGTCGCTGGCAAAACCTCAGGACCTTTGGTTTGCGGTCTTGGGCTTTTGCTCGCTTTTCCCTTGGTTTTGGCCGCGCTGGCAGGAGCAATGGCCCTTCTGGCCACGCTTCCTGCGGCAGGCCGCGTTGGCCGGGGTTTTGTGGGTGGCGGCATGGCCGGTGCTTGCGGCGGTGCGCGGGGTTCTAAGGGAGACGCAGGGAGCCCAGGTTTTTTCCTACACCATGCGGATGCAGGAGCTGGGGGTCTGGGGGCTGCACCTTTTGGACGCGGCCCGCACCTGGAAGGAAGCGGTGGGTGAGGGTTTGGCCCGAGAAGAAAAGCAGCAAATTCGCGATTTTTTTGCCCAACGGGCCAGAACCACTCCGGCTTTCGGGCCGGCCTTTGGCCGCTTTTCCGGCTACAACCTGGTCTTGCTACAGGTGGAGTCGCTGCAGAACTTTGTGGTGGGGCTGGAGGTAAATGGCCAGGAGGTTACGCCCTTCTTGAACTCCCTGCGGCGGCGCGGCCTTTACTTTTCCTGGGTTTTTGACCAAACCAACCAGGGCCGCTCCTCGGACGGGGAGTTCATTGCCTTGAACTCCCAGCACCCCTTGGGGGAAGGGGCGGTGGCTTTCCGACGGGCGGGCAACCGCTTCATGGCCTTGCCAAAAGTTCTCCGCTCCCGGGGTTACAGCACGCTTTCCGCCCACGCCTTCGAGCGGGGGTTTTGGAACCGGGCGGTGCTGCACCCCGCCTACGGCTTTGAGCGCTCGTTCTTCAGGCGGGAACTGGGGCCCGGTGAGGTCATCGGCTGGGGGCTGGCCGATGGGGTTTTCCTGGAAAGGGTCCTTCCCAAGCTAAAGGAAGCCCGGCAGCCTTTCTTTGCCTTTTTGATTACCCTGGGGTTGCATCACCCCTTTGATGAGTTCCCCGAGGGTCGCAAGAGCTTGAAGCTCCCGGATTTGGGGGACCCGGCCTTGGCCAACTACCTGCAGGCCATGCGTTACGTGGACGGGGCCTTGGCGGCGTTTTTTGAGGGTCTGGCCAGGGCCGGTCTGGCGGACCGCACGGTGGTGGCGCTGTACGGCGACCACGAGGCGGGCTTTCCCCTGCAAGCGCCTCTGGCCAACCTGCTCCGTATCCAGTGGAGCCCCCAACAGCTCATGGCCCTTCGGCGGGTTCCCTTCTTCATCGTCACCCCTGATGCTTCGTTGACTGGTGAGGTGGATGAGGTGGGAGGGCAGGTGGACATTGCGCCCACGCTCCTGCACCTTTTGGGTGTACCGCGCCCATCCTGGTTTGTGGGCCGCGCCTTGATCCCGGGAAGGCAAGGCTTTGCTGCCCTTCCCGACGGTTCCGGGGCGGACAACCAGCTCCTGTGGGTGGAGCCGTTCCAAGCGTGCGCCGAACGCCTGAGCCTGCAGGGCCGCGAGAAAAGCGCTTGCCAGCCGCTGCGTGAGGCGGTCGCTGCGGAGCTGGCCGCATCGCGAGCGGTGGTGGAGCACGACTTGCTCCCCGACATTGCCGGTCCTTGAGGGGACCGCGGCTTCCGTGATAGCTTCCCGGCCCGTGAGGCCAGGTCCCGATCCCCAGGCGGTAAAGGCCATGTTTTCCCGGGTGGCGGCCCGCTATGACCTGCTCAACCGCTTGCTCTCCCTGGGCCAGGATCAGCGCTGGCGGAAGCACCTGAGGCGGGCGGCAGCCCAGGCACCCCCTGGGCCGGTTCTGGATTTGGCCTGTGGCACCGGCGATGTGGCCTTGGGCTTTGCGGCACGAAAGGCGGTGGGGGCGGATTTTTGCCTGGACATGCTGGTGCTGGCTAGAAAAAAGCAAGCCCCAAACGCCCACCCACTTTGGGTGGCGGCCGACGTGCAAGCCCTGCCGTTCCGTTCGGAGGTTTTCTCGGCGGTGACCGTGGCCTTTGGTTGGCGCAACTTTCCCGACCCGGGGGCGGCTTTTTTTGCGGTACACCGGGTTTTGAAAGCGCAGGGCCTTTTGGCCATCCTGGAGTTTCACCCGGTGGAAGGCCGGGTCTTCCGGGGCCTGCACAGTACCTGGCAGTGCTTGGTGATTCAGCCGGTGGGGAGCTGGCTTTCGGGGGACGGCGAAGCCTACCGCTACCTGCCGGCTTCTTCCCGGAGCTTCCTGACCGCCGATGAGCTGGCGGGGCTGGCGCAAAAGGCGGGGTTTTCTTTAGTGGCCCGTCGGTACCTGGGTTTGCGCGTGGCGTGTCTTTCGGTGTTTCAAAAGGGAGGCTAACGCATGCAGGTGATGGCAGGAAAACCGGTGGCTGAGCTCATCCGGCAGCGGCTGCGCCGGGAAATCGAAGAGCTGCAGGAGCGGGGGATCGTCCCTAGCTTGCACGCCATCCTGGTGGGCAACGACCCGGCTTCGGGGGTGTACGTGCGGGCCAAAGCCAAAGCCTGTCAGGAGCTGGGGCTTTCCGCGGAAACCCACCACTTGCCGGCGGACACCGCACCGGAGGTGCTTTCCGAGCTCATTGCCGCCCTCAACCGCAATCCGCAGGTGGACGGCATCTTGCTGCAGCTGCCGCTCCCGCCCCACCTGCCCACCGCCCGCTTTCTCTCCGAGATTGCGCCGGAAAAGGACGTGGATGGCTTCCATCCGGAAAACGTGGGGCTTCTGTGGCAGGGCCGGCCGCGTTTTGTGCCCTGTACCCCTGCTGGCATTATGGAGCTCTTGCGCTTTTACGGGGTGGAGCTTTCCGGCAAAAGGGCGGTGGTGGTGGGGCGCTCGGACATCGTGGGCAAGCCCATGGCCGCCCTGCTTTTGGCCGCCAACGCCACGGTGACCATTGCCCATTCGAAAACCGCGGATCTGCCGGCGGTTTGCCGGGAAGCGGAGGTTTTGGTGGTGGCCGCCGGAAAACCGGCGCTGGTGGGGGCCGCCCACGTACGCCCGGGAGCGGTGGTGGTGGATGTGGGGGTCAACCGCGTGGAGGACCGGGCGATGGTGGCGCGTCTTTTCCCCGGCGACCAGGATCGGCAGGGGGAGCTTTCCAAGAAGGGCTACACGCTGGTGGGGGACGTGGCGTACAGCGAGGTGGTGGAAAAGGCTTCGGCAATCACGCCCGTTCCCGGCGGGGTGGGGCCGCTGACCATCGCCCAGCTTTTGGCCAACACCCTGCGAGCGGCCCGGTTGCGGCGGGGGTAAGGTGCTGCGGGTGGGTCTCACCGGGGGCCTGGGCGCAGGAAAAAGCACATTGGCGCGGTTTTTGGCCCAAAAAGGGGCGGCAGTGCGCGATGCCGATGCGGTGGTGGAGGAGCTTTACCTCCCCCAGGGGACCGCGGTTTTGCCACTGGTTCGCGCGTTTGGGGAGCGCATTTTGACCGCCCAAGGGGGGGTGGACCGGGAAAAGCTCAAGAAGCTGGTGGCCGCCGACCCTTCGGCCTTGCTCATGCTCAACCGCATCGTGCACCCCCTGGTGCGGGCGGAAATGGCCCGCTGGCTTGAAGAGCTGGAACACCGACCGCAAGGCCCTCTGGTGGCGGTGGTGGAAGCGGCGCTTCTGGTGGAAACCGGCTCCTTTCGTAGCTATCACCGGCTGGTGGTGGTTACCGCGCCGCTTTCCGTGCGGCGGGAGCGGGCCGCCGCCAGCGGTCTTTCGCTGGAAGCTGTGCGTCGCCTCATGGAAGCGCAGGCGGACGATGAAACCAAACGCAAGGTGGCCCACTACATCGTGGATAACTCGGGAACGCTGGCGGAGCTGGAAGCCAAAGCCGAAGCCTTGTGGCAGCACTTGCTGGCCGATGCACAGGCGGTGGCCGAGGGTCGGCCCTTAAGCACCGGTCCAGCCCTGGTCCTGTAGGGCTTGGCGCAGGGCCCGCAGGGCCTGGGCGCGGTGGGAGATGCGGTTTTTTTCCTCCAGGGAAAGCTCGGCGTAGGTTTTGCCGCAAGCCCCATCGGGAGCAAACACCACATCCCAGCCAAAGCCGTTGCTGCCCCGGGGCTCGCTCACGATGGTCCCCCGCACCAGCCCCAGGGCGCTTATAAGCTTCTGCCCGTCAAAAACCACCGCAGCGGTTTTGGCAAAGGCGGTTTTGTCGGGAAAAGCCGCCAGGATTTTGGGCAGCGCCTGAGCCCCCGCGGCGGCCAAAAGCCACTTCACCAGAGGCCCGGGAAAACCACCTAACGCGGCAAGCTCCAGGGAGGTGTCCTCCACCAGCACCGGCCTTTGCAGTCGCGAAAAGGCCTCCTTAGCCTTGGCCTTGGCCAGCACCTCCACATCCAAGCCCTGCCATTCGGGGAGATCCAAACCCACCCGTTCCAGCGGGAGGCCAAGGATGGCCTGGGCCTCCCGGTGCTTTTCGCTGGAGGAGGTGACGAAGACCAGATTCACGAACAGCGTTCCCGTTCCAAGAGGTAAGCCGCCACCGGCTTGGTGAGCCCGCGGATCTTGAAGTCCCCCAGGTGGGCGAAGGGGAAGATGTCCTTCAGCGCCTTATAAGTAGCTGGCCCCACCACCACCTGCCCCGCTTCCGCCACCTGCTCCTCCAAGCGGGCGGCCACGTTTACGGTGTTGCCCAAAACCGTGTAGTCCACGCGGGTGGAGGAGCCGATTTCCCCCACCACCACCGGCCCGGAATTCAGTGCCACCCGCACCTGCACCTCATCCAAGCCTTTCTCCTTGCGGGTTTGGTTCCACTCCTCCACGGCCTTTTGGATGGCCAGCGCTGCCCGCACCGCCCGCTCGGCGTGATCGTGCTGGGGCAAGGGCGCTCCAAAAAACGCCATCACCGCATCGCCGATGAACTTGTCCAGGGTGCCACCAAAGGCAAACACTGCATCGGAGGCCAGCGAGAAAAACTCGTTTAGGAAAGCCGCCACCGCCGGTGGTTCCATGTGCGCGCAGCGGGAGGTAAAGCCCACGATGTCGGCAAACAGCACCGTGACCTCTCGGGTTTCGTGCCGTTCGGCGCCGGTAAGACGCTCCTTCACGATGGCTTCCACCACTGCCGGCGAGTGGTAGCGCTCCAACCGCTCGCGGATGCGCCGCTCCTCGCGGATGAAGTCGTTGAGCTGCGCCCGCTCAATGGCCACCGCAGCGTAGTTGGCCAGGGCGGTGAGCAGGTCCAGATGCTCCGAGGTGAAGCAACCGGTGGCCAGCGGGGTGTCCACGAACAAAACCCCAATCACGTTGTCGCGGTGCCACAAGGGCGCGCACATGGCCGAGCGGATGGAGTGCAACCGCACGCTCATGCCGGCGGAAAAGCGCTCATCGGCCTGGGCGTCGGAGGTGAGCACCGCCACCTTTTGCTTCACCACCAGGTCGAGGATGGTCTGGGAAATTGGGGCTTCTTGCAGGCTCGTGCCCTTGCGGGAGCGGGCCTGGCGCAGCTGCGGCTCCCCTTGAGGGTTAAAGAGCAAAATGTAAGCCCGCTCGGCGGGGAGCTGCTGAAACACCGCCTCCATCACCTTGTCCAGCACCGGCTCCAGCTCCTCCACCTCCAAAAGCGTGCGCGCCACCTGCGCCAGCGCTTGCAGCACGCGCTCGCGGGAGGAGACTGCCACCGCAGCGGGGCTTTCCCGCTCCTCCAGCGGGAAGTCCTTGCGGAACTGGGCCAGGGGGCGGAGGAAGGTGCCGGTGGTGCTTACATCTTCGGTTTTCTCCCGGAAGGTCAGCTGAAAGTTGCCAATGTGGATGGTGTCCCCATGGGCTAGGGCAGCTTCCTGGACGTAGGTGCCGTTGACCTTCACGCCGTTGGTGGAGCCCAAATCCACAATCCACCATTTGCGGTCCCGCAGCTCCAAACGGGCGTGGTGGCGGGAAACCGAAAAATCCTTGAGGGTGACCACGTTGTCGGCAGCCCGGCCAATCCCCACCGGGCCTTCCTCTAGGGTCACCTTGCGCCCGCCACCCGCTTCTTCCCAAACCAGCTCCGCCACGGCGCTATTGTACGCCGGGCGACCGTCGGAGGCGGGAAAGCTCTGCCTGGGCGGCCCGGTCCCCCGGGTCCAGTTGCAGCACGATCTCCAGGTGTTTGAGAGCTCCCGCGGTGTCACCCAGGGCTTCCAACGCCACCGCCAGGTTGCGGTGGGCCTTGGGGTTGTCTGGAGCGAGCTCCACGGCTTTGGTGAGGAGGTCCCGGGCAAGCTTGAGCTGGCCCTGTTCGCCAAAAAATACCCCGGCGTTCAAAAGCAGCGGCACGCTCCTTGGAAAGCGCTTGAGCCCCTCGGAGAACATCTGCGCTGCCCGTTGGGTTTGCCCGCGTTCCCGGTAATCCAGGGCCGAGCGCACGATGGTCATTTCCGGATCGGCAATGCCGGTGTCCACGGCCCGCCAGAACTCGGCATCCGCTTCATCGAAGCGCCCCTCCTTGCGGAGGAAGGTGGCGAGGTTGTAGTGGGGGGCGGCGTAGGTGGGATCGGCGGCAATGGCCTGGCGGAACACCTGCTCCGCTTGGGAGCGGTTGCCGGCTGCCGCCAGGCTGGAAGCCAGGTTGTTGAGCCGCCGGGACTCGGCGCGATCGAAGCGCGGTGCCGCAGGAGAGGCCGGTTTTGCCGTTTCGGCGGCGGGCCGCTCCCCAGATCCCCCTTCTCCTCCCAGGTAACCCAGAGCCCTGAGCTTGGCAAGCTCCTCCGCCCGGGCTTCGGGGGGCAGCTCCACCCGCTTGAGGCTGGGGCGACCGACCAGGTGGCCGTAGTGCACCTTCACCTCGGTGGCCGGCTTAACCCAGGGCGGCAGGCCTCCCGCCATCTCGGCCCCTAAAGGAAGCCCCGCCAGCGCCAAAAGCGTGGGGGCCACCTGGGAAAGCGTCATACGCTGCCGGCTTTTTGGCACGGTGACGTGCGGCGAAACCGCCACAAAGACGCCCACCGGCCGGTGCCACCACACGGCGGTGGCGGTGTGGGCCCCGGAGGGCACTTTGGGGCGGTCCGAACCCCAGGTGAAGCCGTGGTCGGAAACGATGACCAGCGTGTCTTCGGGGCCCAGCTGGGCCCGGATTTGCCCAATCCACCCGTCCACGTGGGCCATGTAGCGGTCCACCACCGGCCCAAAGCGCCGGGCAAGGCTGGGATCCACCTGGGGTAAAGCGGGAGGGCGGTAAGGGGCAAAGAGATGGCCCACGGTGTCGGTGCCTTCCAGGTACACGAAGAGTGCGTCCCGCTCGGTCGAAAGCTCCCTGGCGGTAAGCCTTTCCACGGTAAGGGTGGCGGCCCAGAGTTTGGCCAGGCCGGCAATGGGGTTGTCCCAGTCCCCTTCGCCTGCAGCCGAAAGCTCCGAAGCCGTTACCGTCAAGATGGGCGCCAGATCTTGCGGCTTGAGGTCCTTTGCCTTAACCGCCAAACGCTGGGCTTCTTCTTGCGCCTTGGGAGGATCGGCCAACGCCGGGGTATCGGCGGCCAAACCCAAAAGCTGTTCCGTGAGGCGATCGGAGTACACCACGCCGCCGGGGGGCGCCTGGGCGGGAAAGGTGGCCCACCAGCCCACGGTGGCGGTGGTGCGTCCGGCGGCGGCCAGGATTTCCCAGAGGGCCGGGACCTTGCGGGAGTTGGCGGAAATTGGGTGCGGGGGACCGCCCTGGGGATCGGGTTCCAAAAAATCCAAAATACCGTGAGCCTCTGGAGGCACACCGGTGGCTATGGTGGTCCAAATCACTGGAGAAATAAGCGGTGGGGGAACTTCTAGCTCGGCGTGCACCCCCTCCTGGAGGAGCCGGGCCATTTGGGGCATGACCCCGCGGGCGCAAAGCTCGTCCACCAAGCTCCAGTCCAGAGCGTCCAGCCCCAGCACCACCAGACGCCCGCGTTTTTGCGACACGCGGCGAAGCGTTGCCCGGGCTTCCGCTTGGAGCACGTTGCCGTCGGCTGCCGTGAAACGCACGCCGCTCACTTCCAATGGGGAAAGCCAAGAGGCCAGGGCTTGGCCAACTTTAGCTTGAAAGGACGTAGCTTGCGGAAACCACATGCCCCACTCTTCGGTGGCCTGCCAAAGCGAGCCGGAAAGCTCCGGCGGGAGGGCTTGCACCAAGGCCTTACCGAAGCTTATCGCCAAGCCTTTTTCGCGGACATCCCGGGCGTCCAGGGGGAGGGGCCCGGCGCCCCTGACGGTAACGCGGGCGGCAAGTTCCGCCTCGGTACCCGAGGGGAGCTTGACCGGCACGTTTCCGGTGAGCACCGCAGCGCCGGCCTCTTGCGGGACTTTAACCCGGGAAGCCAAAAACCACGGAGAAAAGGCCCAGCTGTTGGGCAGAAGCATCACCTTTGAGGACCAGCGGCTCACCGCCACGGTCCGGGTGGAGGTGGACGGGGGCACCAGCGTGAGGGCGAAAGCCGCAAACAAAAAAGCGGCGCAGGAAAGAACGAGCAGATTACGCTTCACAGCCAACCCTCCCCGGGCATTCTAGCCATAAAAAAACCCGGGGGCCGAAGCCCCCGGGGTGTGTTCGGTTTTCCGAACGGCCTCAGTACTCGATCTTGAAGCCAATCTGCAAGCGACGCGGCGCCTGCCAAGCGGTGGGTCGGAAATAGGCAGAATCTGGAGTGCAGGAACCGGTGCTGGGGTCGTAGACGCTGCACTGACGGGTGTAACGGGCGGTGCGGAACTGGTTGTTGAACATGTTGAAGAGGTCCACGTAAGCGGCGAAGCGCACGCCCTTAAAGCTGAAAGGCTGCTCCACGTGGATGTCGCCTTCCCACAGGTTGCCGAACTTCTTGGACCCGCGCTCGGCCAACGGGTAGGAGTAACCGTCAGGCGTTGTGCCGGTGGGGGTGTAGTAGATGCCATCCTGCCAGAACAGCGACAGGCCGACGATGGTCTTGAAGGGGAAGGTGTAGGAGCCGTTGAACTTCACCTCGTGCTTGCTTTCCGCACGGCCGTACCAGCGGGACAGCTCGGAATAAGGCCCAATGAAGGCGCCGGGCAGGGCGTTCCACCAGTTGGCGGCCCAGTTCTTCTGGTCAAACACGTAGGTGTAAGCCGCGATGAACTGGAAGCCGTCGGGGCCGAAGCGCTTGCGCAAAGCCGCCTCAATGGCCTGGTACTCGGACCAGTTCTTGCCGGTCTTGGGCACGTTGGTGATGATGCCCTCGCCGTCGTCTTCGGGGTCGTACCAGTCAATGGTTTTCTTAACTTTACGGTACACGTAGTTCACGCTGGCAGCAAACTGCGGGTTGATGAGCTTCTCGTAGCCAGCCACGAACTCGTCCTGGTAGGCAGGGTCGAGGTTCGGGTCAAGGGTAGTACCACCGGCGGCGGTGGGAACGTCATAGACAAGGCGCCAGCAGCTATCGGGATACTCCCAGATGTTGCGACCATCTAGGCTGCAGGTTCCCCGCCAATCCCAGCGCTGCTGGTGGGTGGGGATGACGTTGAAGTAGTCGGCGATGTAGTTGGAGGCCAGGGTGTAGAAGCGGCCCAGGGACACGCGCAGGGCGTCACCGTTGAGGTCATAGGCAAAGCCCAAGCGCGGGGCGATCATGTCGCTGAAGTCAAACTTCAAGACCTCGTCATCGGTGTTTTGCCGCAGCTTGGTGGCCTCAGCGCGCACGCCAATGTTAAACGTGGCCTTGCCGACCTTCCACTGGTCCTGGACGTAAATGCCCTGATAATCCTGCTCGGTCCTGTTGGCCCGAACCTGGTCAAGCCACAGGTAACGGCGGAAGGGGGTTTGACCCAAATTGCGGGTCTGGTAGTAGCCAGCAGGGTTATAAATCCGCCCCACTTCAGGCTTCAACCACAACAGCTCAGCACCGGCCTTGAACTGGTGGGTGCCGGTGGCGGTGTCCAGGTAGTAAGACACGGCCAGGTTCAAGCCGTCACGGTCCCGCTTGGAGCGGTAGTCGTAATAAGCGGCGCCGTAGTAGTAGGCGGCGGTGAGGTCGTACATAAACGGCGTTTGCCCAAAGCCACCGTAGAGCGGTGTCACGTTCAGCTCTTGACGGTGGTACTGGTACTTGGCCTCAGCAAAGACGTTGGGGGAAAGCACCCCGTACCACTGCAGGGAGGCGTTGTTGCCGCCCTGGAACTGCTGCTGCTCAGCCGAGCTGTTCCAGTTGGGACCGCTCCAACCACCGCGCAACGGATCCAAGGTAATGGGGTCCTCGTTGTAGAACCCAACCAGGTTGTGGCTGGGGTTGATCTGGTACGTGAGCTTGCCGGAGAAGTAGTGGCCCACGTAGTTGGTGCGACCGGTGGTTTGCGTCTTGCTCACCGCATCCTGAATGGTGGCGTAGCGGCCGAAGTTGCGGTGGTTGTCCCGCTTCTCATAGGCGAAGTAGAACCACAGCATGTCCTTCACAAAGGGGCCACCGAGGGTGAAGGAAGGCCGCTTCTCGTCGGAAGCCGTCAGAGGCTTCTTCTGACCGGTTTCCTTTTCAATGCCGCCGCGAGCCGACCAATCCACATCCTGCTGGATCCAGCGGGCGGTGAAGGACAGGTTGTTGCCACCGGACTTCGTCACCAGGTTGACGATACCGCCCGTGGCGCGGCCATACTCCGCGGCAAAGGCAGCGGTTTGGATCTGTGCCTCTTGGATGGTGTCCCAGTTAATGGCGGTGCCCCAGGTGTTGGTGCGGGGGTCGGTGGTTTCCACACCGTCAATGAGGTAGCTGTTGGAGTCGTTGGAGGACCCGTGAACGTAGGGGTTGTTGCCGGCCTTCACACCGGGAGCCATCTGCATCATGGTCTGGAAGTTGCGGTTGGTGGCCAGGGTGTCCACCAGCGTCCAGTCCACGGTGGTGTCCACGGTGGATTTGGACGTGTCCACCACGATTTTCTCCGCGGTGACGGTGATGGCTTCCGCGAACTGGGAAAGGGACATTTCCGCCACGATGGGGGTTTCCTTACCCAGGTTCACGATGATCCCGGTTTGTTCCAGCGTGTTAAACCCCGAAAGCTCGAACTTCAAGCTGTAGTCCTTGCCCGGGGGTACCGGAACAAAGCGGAAGCGCCCCTGGGCGTCGGTGACCGCCACACGGGTGCCCTGCATGGCAGGACCCGACAAGGTCACCGTGACCCCTGGAAGGGGCTGCTGCTGGTTGTCCACCACCGTGCCGGCGATGGAGCCGTACTGCTGTTGCGCCAGAGCCGGCGCAGCCAACAGCACGAAGGCCAGTAAAAGGTACGTTAAGCGCCTCATTACTCCTCCTTTCTTGCCGGGTAAGCTTTTTGTCCTTTCGGACGCAAAACCCGGCCGCTCGAGTTTAGCAAGCATTGTGCCGGGTACAAGGCTGACTCCAAGGCTAAAAGGCCGGGTTTTTCATTCGGTCCTTTGGTGTTTTGTTCAAAAAACCGAATACGGGGGTTCGACCCGCCAAGAAAAAGGGGGGCACAAGGCCCCCCTTTCCGTGATGAATCGCCTCGCCTCTCAGTATTCGATCTTGAACCCCAGCTGTACCTGCCGCGGTGCCTGCCAGCCGGTGGGCTTGCGGAAGGTGGCGGTGGAAACGCTGTTGCCACCGCGGGCGGTGGGCTGCTGGTTGTTGAAGGCGTTGAAGAGGTCGAAGTAGAGCGCCAAGCGCAGCGGACCCACGGTTACCGGGTGCTCGACGTGGAGATCGGCTTCCCAGTTGTTCCCCACCCGGCTGGAGCCGTAGCGCTCAAGGGGTACCGTGCCAAAGTCACCCGGTGCTGTGGCCGTGTACACGTTGCCGGAGCTCCAGAAAGCGGTGATGCCGAAGATGGTCTTCCACGGGGCGGTCCAGGAACCTGCGAACTTCACCTCATGCGGGCTTTCCGGTTTGCCGTACCACAGCGGGTCAAAGGCATCGGGCTGGTCGCCGTAGCCCGAGAACTGGCTGAAGCCGCGGGTTTGAGACCACGACCGGGAACGCAGCACGTACGTGTAGTTAGCGATGAACTGGAACCCGTCAGGGCCAAACCGCTTGCGCACCATGAACTCCAGGGCTTGGTACTCCTTCCACTTGGCGTTGGTGGTGAAGACACGTCCGTCAGCCACCTCCACCCGCTTCAAGGGGGCGTTGGTCCAGAGGTACACGCCATCGTACTCGGGATCCACGTCCTCAATGCCCTTGGGTTGCTCCCGCCAAACGTAGGTCACGCTGGCGGCCATTTGCGGGCTTAGAAGCTTTTCAAACCCCAGGGTGAACTCGTCCGTGTACACGGGGTCGAGGCCGGGATCAAGGAGGTAGCCGGATTCGCCGATGTTAAAGCGGAAGTCCAGCCTCCAGCAGGAATCCGGGTAGGTCCAAATGTTCCGGCCATCCACGGTGCAGGTGTTGTTCCAGGACCACCGTTCGTAAAGCGCAGGCGTGGAGCTCAGGGTGTTGCCAATGTAGTTGTTGGCCAGGTCGTAGAAGCGGCCCAGGCTGGCGCGGATCACATCACCGTTGAGGTCGTACGCGAAACCCAAGCGGGGAGCCAGCTGGTCGGTGAAGGAGAAGGAGAGGAACTCCTGCCCCACGTTGTTTTCCCCTTTCCAGGATTCCGCTCGCACCCCGATGTTAAACGTGGCCTTGCCAACCTTCCACGCGTCCTGGACGAACAAGGCCCAGTAACGGTCCTTGTTGGTGATGGGGCCCGGCTCCTGGGTGTAGAAATACCGACGGAACGGCTTGGGGTTTGAGCCCACGTAACCCGAGGTCTGGTAATACCCCGCCGGGTTATGAACCGAACCGGCTGCTGGCTTGATGTCTAAGTACTCAACGCCGGCTTTGAACTGATGGGACCCGGTGGCGGTATCAAGGTAGTAGGAGCCGGCCACCTGGAAACCGTCACGGTCGCGCTTGGAGCGATAGTCTTCCCAGGGAGCGCCGTAGTAGTAACCATAGGTGCGGTCAAGGATGAACGGCACCTGACCCCACTGAGCGGTGGACTGTGGCGAGTAGTTCAGCTCCTGCCGGTGACGCTGGAACTTGGCTTCCATGAAGAAATTCGCGGCAAGGACGCCGTACCACTGCAGCGACGAGTTGTTGCCGCCCTGGAACTGGGTGTTTTCTGCCGATTTAGCAATGATGGGGCCGTAGTAATAGCGCCCGTTGGCGTTGGAAATGTCAATGGGGTCTTCGTTGTAGAAGCCCACCAGAGAGTGGCTGGGATTGACTTGCCAGGTGAGCTTCCCGGAGAAGTAGTGCCCCTTGTAGTTGGAAATCTCCTGCACCGAGTTGCCTGCCACAGCGTCCGCCAGCGTTTGATAGCGTCCGAAAGTCTGGTCCCGGTCCCGGCGCTCGTAAGCCAAATAGAACCACAGACGGTCCTTCACGAATGGCCCACCAAACGTGGCCGAGGGCCGCAGCTCGTCGGTGGCCACCTGGGATGCCTTCTTGCGCCCGGTTTCCTTCTCAATTCCGGGACGGGCGTTCCAGTCGCTGTCCTGCTTCACCACCCGCGCGGTAAACGAAAAGTTGTTGCCCCCGGACTTGGTCACCAGGTTCACGATGCCGCCGGTGGCGCGGCCGTACTCAGCGGCAAATCCTGCGGTTTGCACCTGGGCTTCCTGAATGGTGTCCCAGTTAATGGCGGTGCCCCAGGTGTTGGTACGGGGGTCGGTGGTGTCTACGCCGTCAATGAGGTACGCGTTATCGTCCCCGGAACCGCCGTGGACGTTGGGGTTGTTAGCGGCCTTCACCCCCGGGGCCAACTGCATGAGCGTTTGGAACGTGCGGTTGGTGGCCAGGGTGTCGGCAAGGGTCCAGTCCACGGTGGTGTCCACGGTGGATTTGGTGGTGTCCACCACGATCTTTTCCGCGGTCACGGTAATGGCCTCAGCGAATTGGGAGAGGGACATTTCCGCGAGGATCGGGGTTTCCTTGCCCAGGTTCACGATGATCCCGGTTTGTTCCAGCGTGTTGAACCCCGAAAGCTCGAACTTAAGCGTGTAGTCCTTGCCCGGGGGAACCGGAACAAAGCGGAAACGCCCCTGGGCGTCGGTGACCGCCACACGGGTGCCCTGCATGGCAGGACCCGACAAGGTCACCGTCACCCCTGGTAGGGGCTGTTTTTGGTTGTCCACCACCGTGCCGGCGATGGAGCCGTACTGCTGCTGCGCCAAGACCGGCGCGGCGAGCAGCACGAAGGCCAACAAAAAATACGCGATTCGCCTCATACCGTCCTCCTTTCCCGCTACCAAAACCTCACCCGCCGGTGGAGCCTCGATCCGTGGGGGGCGGTAGCTACCAGGAGATTTGCAAAAGAGATGCCGACTTACGATGGCTTCGCAATGTTCTTAAGAGGCTGCGACGTTCGGGAAATTGGATGCACCGCCGAAAAGCTAGGGGGCCGTAGCGGTGCAGTCGCCCCCTTCGCTGCGGGCGGCGTACAGGGCGGCCTCGGCGGCCTTCACCAGCTCTTCGGCCGTGGCGTAACGCCCGGGTTTGAAGGCGGCAAGTCCTGCGGTGGGTCGCAGCAAGAGTCGATCGGGGAGCTGCCGTAACGCACGCCGCACGCGCTCCACGTACGCCAACGCTTCCCTTTCGTCTTGTTCGTCCAGCAGGATGGCCACGGTTTTCCGGGAGTAACGGGCCAACAGGTCGCAGTGCCGCAAGTGAGTTCGTAGCCGAGAAACTACCGTTTCTACATCCACCGGGGTGCCGGCTGCTGTGGAAAACCTCACCAGGGCCAGGGCAAAGGGCGAGGGTGGGGAGGTGCCCAGGCGTTTCTGCACCTCGTGGGTAAACGTTGTCCACGGCAAAAGGCCCAGGTGCGGCAGAAGGCTAGCCGCGTGGAGCCGAGCCCACCTCGTGGTGAGGGTAAAAGACAGGGTGAAAGCAAACGGAAGCACACCCACCGCGGAGTACAAAACCACGGCCGGAATGTTGGGTCGGGGGAGCAGGGAGAGGTCCACGGCCACATCAGCCAAGACGGTGACGAAGAAAAACGATGCGGTGAAGATCAAAGGCCACGAGAAAGCCTGTTGGGCCCGCCTTCGTTGCAAAATCAGCCAAAGGGCGAGGACCACAATGACCACGATCCCCGCTTCAGCCAGGTAAACCCAGAGTTAGAGATCGGCAGCACGGCGCCAAAGCAAGGCAAAACCCGATCCCACCCCCATGACGCTGGCAAACACTAGAGCCAGCGTGGGAGCCGGACGGGCAAACACGGTGGCTAGCACCAAAGGGAAAAGCCCCACGCTCAAGAGCAAAAACACCACGTTGAGACGAAAGGCCAGGCCCGGTGAAAAGAACAAACTAGGGCCAAAGCCGGCATAGGTGACCTGGTAAAGCCCGAAGCTCACCAAAAAGCCAATCCACGGCCACTGTTCCCGTCCCCCACCGTAAAAGAGCGAAATCAAACCGTGGAGCAGGGCCAGCACGCCCAAAACTGTTGCGCCCACCCAAAACACCACGTCCCGGGCCGTTTGGTTGGCCAGCAGCCTTTCGTACCGGTCCAGCACCGGCGGGGGGCCAAGGAAACCGCCGAACCGCCACTCGTTGTACACGTGAACGGCCAGCTCGTTAAACTCGCCAAAACGCAAGCTAGCCCGGGGTAGGCGGTAAATCCGCCGTTGCAGGGTGGCTGGGTCGTAGGTGGGAGGAAAGGCGCCGCTTTCACCAATGCGCTGCCCGTTGAGGAAAACCTCGTCCACGTCCCCCAGCGTCCCCAGATCCACCCCTAAGCTTTCGCCGGAAAACCGGCTGGGAAGCTGAAAGGTGAGGCGGTACCAGGCGTGCCCGTTGTAGCCTGAAAAACCTTGCCTTTCCCACGGCCCCGGGACCTGGATCGCCTGCCAGTGGGTTTTTTCCCGGAACGGCGAAGACCATGCGGGGTCATGGCCGGTCCGGAACCACCACTGCCCTTCCAGGGAAAAGGGGAGGGAGTCCACCACCCGGGTGGCCGGCTGTGCCAGGGCCGAAGCGGCCAAAAGCCCCAGGGCCAACCCACCCAGCTTCACGGCCTTCCCTCGTCAACCGCCGGCGGGCAGGGAACCGCCATGGCTCCCGGGAAGTCTGCAGAAAGCCCCCGGGCCACTTCCAGAGCGCGGGCACGCCCGGAAAGGCCGGTGACCCTCACCCTGGTAAGCCCACCTCCAGCGGGCGCGGTTCGCGTGGTCCAGCCACTTTTCCGCAAGGTGGCAACGGCCCGTTCCACGTTTTCCGGACGGGCGAAGGCCCCCACCTGCACCTCCCAGCACGGGTAAGCCATCATCCCGTCCCCCCATCGCACCACCGCCAAGCGCACCC
>NZ_JMFG01000022.1 GCF_000687145.1 Thermoanaerobaculum aquaticum | reverse complement strand
CCAGAGAGCCGATGTCCGCCAGGCCGGTGACGCTGACCGGTGGGCTAGCCTCCAGGGACGCGCTCTTGGCGGTAAAGGCGCGGCGAAAGCCTAAAGCTGCAGCTTCCCGCAGGCGGGCGTCGCTCCGGCCTACCGCCCGCACCTCGCCCAAAAGCCCCACCTCTCCAAAGAACACCGCGTCCTCGGGCAGCGGCACGTCGGTCAACGAGGAAAGCACCGCGGCCACCACCGCCAGATCCGCCGCCGGTTCCACCACCTCCAGACCCCCTGCCACGTTGACAAACACGTCCCGATCGGCAAGCTTCACCCCCGCCCTCTTTTCCACCACCGCCAAAAGCAGGGACAGGCGGCCAGCATCAAAGCCCTGGGCCACCCGCCGGGGGTTTAAAAGCGGCGAGCGGGAAACCAGCGCCTGGATTTCCACCAAGAGCGGCGAAAGCCCCTCCAACACCACGGCCACCGAGGATCCCGGGGCACCGGAAACGCGATCGCTTAACAGCGCCTGGGAGGGGTTGGTGATTTCCTCAAGCCCCCTTTCGCCCATGGAAAAGAGGGCCAGCTCCAAAGCAGGACCGAAGCGGTTTTTGGTGGCTCTGAGCAAGCGATGGGCGTGGGCGGTGTTTCCCGAAAACTCCAGCACCACATCCACCAGGTGCTCCAGGGACTTGGGCCCCGCCACCGTGCCGTCCTTGGTCACATGGCCCACCATGATGGCCGGAGGACCGCCGGTTTTCACGGCTTCCGCCACCCGCGCCGCCACCTCCCGCACCTGGGTGACGCTGCCGGGGATGGAGGGCACGGCCTCCGAGCGCATGGCTTGCACCGAGTCCACCACCAGAAGGGCGGGCTTCAGCTGGCTGGCCACCTCGAGCACCGCCTCCACCGTGGATTCGGCCAGGAGCAGCACCTGGGGGTGCTGGCAGGAAAGTCTGCGGGCGCGGAGGGCCACCTGCGTGGCGGATTCCTCGGCGCTGGCGTAAAGGACCTTGCCGGCGCCGGCAATGCTCCTGGCCATTTGCAAAAGCAGCGTGGATTTTCCCACGCCCGGTTCACCCGCCAGAAGCACCAGAGAGCCGGGCACCAGCCCGCCACCCAGAACCCGATCGCAGCCGGGAATGCCGGTGGAAAGGCGGGGGAGCGCCTCGGCCGCAACGGCATCCAGCGGGGTGGCCTGGGAAGAGCGCCCTCGGCTGCGCCGCTTTTCCGGTTGCTGCTCGAAGGTGTTGAAGGCACCGCAAGCCGGGCACCGCCCGTACCACTTGCTGGCGGTTTGCCCGCAGTTGGTGCATTCCCAAACGCTCACACCGCCCCCCGGCCAGAGCTCATGCTGGGTTCATTTTCCCCCGAACGACGCGGCGGTGCCCAGGAGGTACTTCAGGTCCTCATCCCGCCAGGTGATGCCCGCGCCCACCAGCAACGACGAGCGCGCAGACCACCGGGGATCGTCCCAGCCGGCAAAGGCAAAGATGTTGGGGGTGAGGAAGTAGCGGCCTTCCAGCCGCAGGTGAGGGGGCTTGATGTCGCGGTTGAAATCGTACGCCTCCAGGGTGAGCTTGAGCTTGTTTTGCAGGAGCGCGTGATCCAGGCCAAAGCCGCCTTCGGACTCAAAAAGGCCCGCCCGCACGGTGGTGTTGCCCAGGTGGTAGCCGATTTGGGCGTTGACCGTTGAGGCGTCGGTGATCTTTTGCTTTTCCTGCACGTAGGTTTCCCGGTGGCCATCGGGGAAGGTGGTGGTCACGGTTTCCCGGGTATTGCGCACCCGGCCGTAGGGGGAGTCCACCAGCTCCAGCCGGAAAAAGCGCCGCTCGGTGGTGTGCAGGTCAAAGCCAAAGGCCGAGCGGGAGTCGTCGGCTTTGGGCAGGCTTTCCGTTCTCAAGGTCACGTCCAAACGCCATCGCTCGGCGCGGCCAATGGTGTTTTTCAAGCTCTGCACCCCGGATTCCACGGATTTCAACGTGCTGTTGAGGTTGTTCACGGTCTCCTCGTCGTTAACCAGCTTGCCGATGGTCCCTTCCCCCTTGGCGATTTTGGTGGTGATTTGGTTTAAGTTGTCGGCGGAGGTGCGCAGCCTGCCCGACAGGTCCTTGAGGTTGGCAATGGTGTCGGAAACGTTGCTGCGGTTTTCGGCCACCACCGCATCCACGTTGTCGGCAAGCTTCTGGAGCTTTTCTGCAAGCTTGGGGAGCTCCTCCCGGAGGGTGGCCGAGAAGGCCCGAAAGTTTTCAATGGTGGCGTCCACATCAGCGCGGTTGGCAGCCACCAGGTTGCGGGTCTCGGCCGTGAGCTGGCGGATGTTTTCCAGGATCTCCTCAAGCTTGGCCGCACCGGCTTCACCACCTAAGGCTTTCCGCAAGCTAGCGGTGACCTCTTTAATGTCGCCGCCAATTTCGCCGGCGGTTTTGAGGACCTGGTCAAACGCCACCGGGCTTTCCCCGGAAAGCACCACTCCGGGGGGGAGCTGGGGGGCCTCGGGGGAACCCGGGTGCAGCTCGATGTACTTATCCCCGAGCATGCCCAGGCTCGTGACCTCTGCCCACGCCCCTTGGTGCAAGCGCACCTGGGGGTCCAGGGAAAGCGTGACGCGAGCGCGACTGCCGGCCAGCTCGATTTTCTCCACGATCCCCACCCGCACACCGGCAATGCGCACCGGGCTTTTTTCGTCAAGACCCGCCACCGACGGAAATTCCGCCTGCACCATTTGGCGGCCGGCCTTGGCGCCAAAGGGAATTTCCTCGATTTTGATGATAAAAACCGCCAAGATGACCAGCGCCACCAGCATGAAAGCGCCAACTTTTGCGGTTTGGCTCATGCCACCTCCTCTTCCACTGGCTGTCCAGCCAAAAAGCTCTGCACGTAAGGATCGGGCAACTTGCGGAACTCCTCCGGGGGAGCAACCGCCACGATTTTGCCGCCGCGCAGCATGGCAATGCGGTCGGCAATGCGAAAGGCCGAGTTCATATCGTGGGTAATGGTCACCATGGTCACCGGCAGCTTGTCGCGCATTTCGATGATGACCCGGTCAATGGCCGCTGCGGTGATGGGATCCAGGCCGGTGTTGGGTTCGTCGAAAAGCAGGATTTCGGGCTTCAGGGCAATGGCCCGGGCAAACCCCACCCTTCGCCGCATGCCCCCCGAAAGCTCGGAGGGCATTTTCTTTTCGATGCCCGAAAGGTGCACCAGGCTCAAGCACTCTCGCACCCTTTCGGCAATTTCCTCCTCGCTCATGCGGGTGTGACGGCGCAGGGGAAAGGCAATGTTGTCGAACACGTTCATGGAGTCAAAGAGCGCTCCCTCCTGGAAGGACATGCCGAACTTGCGGCGGATGGCCAGGCACCTCTCGGGTTCGGCGCAGGCGAGGTCCTCGCCGTCCACGATGACGTGCCCGCGATCCGGTTGCACCAGCCCAATGAGATGCTTCAAAAGCACGCTTTTCCCGGCCCCGGAACCGCCCACGATCACCAACGATTCGCCAGGGGCCACGGTGAGGTTCACCCCCCGCAGGACCTCTTTACCGGAGAAGGATTTCCAAAGGTCAATGACGGCAATCTTGGGGAGGCGAGGCGAGCTTCCTGAGCTTTCCTTTTGCATGCCGCCTCCCTAAAACAGGATCTTGGTGAGGAAAAAATCCGAAAGCAAAATGACCAGCGACGCCATAACTACGGCAGCAGTGGTGGAGCGCCCCACCCCTTCCGCTCCACCGGCGGTGAAGAAGCCCTTGGAGCAGCCGGTGACCGCCAGAATGAGGCCAAAAACCGCAGCCTTAATGAGCCCCGAAAACACGTCGTTGAGGTCCAGGTACTGGAAGGTCTTTTCCCAGTAAACCACGGGGTTGGCACCCATGAGCCCTACGGCCACGGCGTACCCACCAAAAACCCCAATGCCATCGGCAAAGGCCACGAGAAACGGCAGCATCACTGTGGCCGCTCCCACCCGCGGCACCACCAGGTACTGGATGGGCTCCACAGCCATGGCGTAAAGGGCGTCTATTTGCTCGGTGACCCTCATGGTTCCCAGCTCGGCGGCAAAGGAAGAGCCGATGCGGCCGGCAATCATGAGGGCAGCCAGCACCGGTGCCAGCTCCCGGGTGAGGGAAAGGGAAACCACCGAAGCCACGAACCCTTCGGCGTGAAAACGGGCAAAGCCCCGGTAGGTTTGCAAGGCCAGAACCATGCCGGTAAAAAGGGCGGTCAGACCCACCACCGGCACCGAATCCACCCCCACCCGCACCATTTGCCGGACCCACTCCCGGGCATCAAAGGGCCTGCGGAAGGTCCACAGGAAGGTGCTGTGGAGGATGTAGAAGAAGCGACCAATTTCCTCGAAAACCGCCACCCACCGGCGGCCGAGGACCTCAAAAAAACGGACTAGCGGCTTCATCGGTGAACTCGGGATCGGTGAACAGCGTGTAGGGTTCCAGGTACACCAGCAAGAAGGCATCGGTGGGGCCGTTTCTCTGCTTGGCAATGATGATCTCAGCCTTCCGTGATTCCTCCATGTTTTCCTCCTCGGCTCTGGGGGCAATTTTGCGGTGAATGAAGATCACCACGTCGGCATCTTGCTCGATGGAGCCGGACTCGCGTAAATCCGAAAGCTGAGGTCGGGCGTCCTGGCCGCGCCGTTCTGGCTGGCGGGAAAGCTGGGACAGGGCCAGGATGGGGACGTTGAGCTGCTTGGCCACCGCCTTCAAGCCCCGGGAAATGGCGGAAACCTCCTGGGTTCGGTTTTCGGTCTTCATCCCCGAGCTTAGAAGCTGCAGGTAGTCAACCACGATGAGGTCCAGGCCGTGCTCCATCATGAGCCTGCGGGCTTTGCCTCGAAGCTCCAGAATCGAGAGCGAAGCCGAATCGTCAATCCAAAGGGGGGCCTCGGCAAAGTGGTCGGCAGCTTCCACCAGGCATTCAAAGTCGGAACGGGGGCGTCCGGTTTTGAAGGAGATCCGCCCGCTGATGATCTTTTGCAAGCTCACCTTGGCTTGCGCCGCGAGCAACCGGCGAACCAGGGCGGACGCCGACATTTCCAGGGAAAAGAACAGCACGTTCTTCTTGAGCCGCAGGGCCACGTGGGAGGCAATGTTGAGGGCCATGGCGGTTTTGCCCACCCCCGGGCGAGCGGCCAGGATGATGAGCTCCTGCGCTTTGAGACCGGAGGTGAGCTCGTCCAGCCGGCGAAAGCCGGTTTCCAGGCCAATGAAGGGGTGGTCGGATTTGACCGTGCGCTCCAGGTGCTCCAGCTCCTCCGAAGCCAGCTCGCCAATGCGGCGGGGGCCGGTTTGGATGGCGCGGTCCGCCAGCTCCAAAACCATGGTTTCCACGCGGTCCAGGATGTCCAGGGCTCGACCCCCCTCCTGCCCCGCTTCCACCATGAGCGACCCCGAAACCTTCAGGAGCTGCCGGCGAATGGCTTTTTCCCGCACGATTTCGGCGTAGTGCTCCACCGCTTCCGGGTCCGGGAGGTCCTGGGCCAGCTGCGCCAGAAAAGAAGGACCACCCACCAGGGAAAGCGTGCCCAGGCGCTCCATGGCAGCTACGGTGTTAACCAGGTCAATGGGCGTGTTCTCCAGGGCCAAGTGGGCGAAGGCTTGAAAGACCAGCTGGTGGGGCTCGAGGTAAAAGTCCTCGGGCTTGAGGGCATCCACCACCCGGTAAAAGCAGGTGCCGTCGTTGAGGATTGCGCCCAGCACTGCCCGTTCAGCCGATTCGCTGAACGGCACACGTACGGACGCACCCTCAACGGCAGGAACCTGGGAAGGTGACGTCGCGCCCATGCGGGTATCGTACCACTGCCCCTTTGCCGCCCGATGTGGCGCCGGCGGGCGAGCCTGAGAGTCGGTCTCGGCGCCGCTCCTTATAATGCCCCGGTGCGGGTTTACCTGGACCACAACGCCACCACGTTCCCTTTTCCGGAAGTGTGGGAAAAGGTGGGCGAGCTGCAGAGCCTGGCGCTGGGAAACCCCTCCAGCATTCACCAGGAGGGGCGGCTCGCTCGCCGGCTGGTGGAAGAGGCCAGAAACCGGGTGGCCGCGTTGCTGGGGGCGTCCCCCCAGGAAGTGGTGTTCACCTCGGGGGGGACCGAAGCCAACACTATGGCGCTGTGGGGGTTGGCCCGTGCCCTGGGGGGACCCAACGGGGTTCGCCTGTACCTGGGGGCCACAGAGCATCCTTCGGTTTTTTCGGCGGCCGAAGCCCTGGCCGGTTTTGGGGCCCAGGTGGACGTCCTTCCCGTGGACCGGCAGGGGCTCATCCGCCGGGAGGTTTTGGGCGAGGTGCGGCCCCCGGCGGTGGTGTGCGTGCAACTGGCCAACCACGAAACCGGTGTGCTGCAACCCATAAGCGAGCTGGTGACCGAGGTGAGCCGCCCGGGGGTGCTGGTGCACTGCGACGCGGTGCAAGCGGTGGGGAAGGTAGCCCTGAGCTTCCGGCAGTTGGGGGTGCACACCCTGGCGCTTTCCGGGCACAAGATTGGTGGCCTTCCCGGGGCCGGTGCCCTGCTGGTGCGTGACGGCTTGGAGCTGCCCGCCTTCATCCCCGGTGAGCAGGAGCTCAGGAGGCGAGGGGGTACGGAACCGCTGGTGGCCATTCACGCCTTGGGGTGGGCCTGCCATTTCTTGCGGGAGCGCCTAGGCTTTTGGGCGAAGGTAGGGGAGCTTCGGGATCACATGGAGCGCATTCTGAAGGAGCGCATTGCCGACCTGGTGATCTTTGGCCAGGGAGTGCCCCGGGTGGCCAACACCTCCTGTTTGGGTTTGCCCGCACCCCTCGCGGGCAACGTGGCGGTGGCGGCTTTGGATTTGGAGGGATTTGCAGTATCCTCAGGACCGGCATGCAGCTCAGGGGCGAGCTTGCCCAGTGCTGTGGTGAGGGCTATGGGTTTTAACGATTGGGCCGCGAGAACGTTGCGGGTTTCCCTGGGTTTAACAACCCAGAGGGAAGAGATTGAGCTTTTTGCGGAAGCTTTAGAGAAGATCGTGGCGCGGAGCCGGTGAAACCATGATCATTACGTGCCCTGCTTGCCAGACCAGCTATCAGTACGACGAATCCAAGTTTGGGGAGGCGGCGGTCAAGCTGGTGAAGTGCGCCCGTTGCGGCCACGTCTTTGAGGTGCGAAAACCCACGGCCCCGGAAACCGTGGTCCAGGAGGTACGCCCTTCCGCTGCGCCCCAGGCTGCCGCCGACCCCGGGGACGCCACCCGCACCCGCGGTAAGACCCACGAAGAAACCACCAAGCAGGTGGACCTTCGCCAGATTGCCCCGGCCCTGGACGAGGATTTGCCGCAGCTGGCGCCTTTGCCCAAGGACAGGCGTTACTCGCTGGCGGTCATCCTGGGCGCCGATGCTGGCAAGGTCTTCCGCATTGACAAGCCCCGGGTCATTTTGGGTCGCGGTGCGGGTTGCGACATCCAGCTCACCGACAGCGAGGTTTCCCGGCGCCACGCCATGCTGGAAATCCGCGGTGACGAGGTGAGCATCAAGGACCTGGGTTCCACCAACGGCACCTTTGTGGACGGGGTGAAGGTCAACCAGGCCACTCTGGAAAGCCAGCAGGAGTTTTCGCTGGGGACCACCACGCTCATGCTCATCGTCACCGAGGTGCGGGATTCCGAAATCCTCTGAAGGTGTTTTGCCTAGCATGAAGGTCATCGTTGCCATGTCCGGTGGCGTGGACTCGGCTGTGGCCTGCGCGCTCCTGGCCCGCCAGGGGCACCAGGTCATGGGGGTGACCCTGCACCTGGCCGACCTCTCCCGCGTGGGTCTGGGCGTTTCCCGCTGTTGCTCCCTGGACGATGTGGCCAACGCCCGCGCCGTCTGCGAGCTTTTGGGTGTGCCCCACTACGTGGTCAACATGGAGGACACCTTCCAGCGAGAGGTGCTGGGGCTTTTTGTGGAGGGCTACCTCGCCGGCCAGACCCCGTCCCCGTGTGTGCGCTGCAACTCCCGGGTGAAGTTTGGGGAGCTCTTGCGGATTGCCGAAACGTTTGGTGCCGATGCCGTGGCCTCCGGGCATTACGCCCGTGTCCGGCGAGAAAATGGGCAGCTGCAGCTGCTGCGCGGCGTGGACCGGGAAAAGGACCAGTCGTACTTCCTCTTTGAGCTCACCCAGGAGCAACTCGCGCGGGTCATCTTTCCTCTGGGAGAGATGACCAAACCCCAGGTGCGGGCGCTGGCGGCGGAGCTTTCGCTTCCCAACGCCCAAAAGCCGGACAGCCAGGAGGTCTGCTTTGTTCCCGAAGGGAAAACCTACCGGGAGGTGCTGGCCAAACTGGCCGGGCCCCGTCTGCCCGGGCCCGGAGAAGTGGTGGACGAAGAGGGGCACGTTTTGGGTCGCCATCCGGGCTTTGTGGGCTTCACGGTGGGCCAAAGGCGGGGCCTGGGCGTGGCTTCGGGGCGTCGGCTTTACGTGGTGGCGGTGAAACCTGAGGAAAACCGGGTGGTGGTGGGGGAAGCCGGGAGCCTGGCCAAGTCCTGCCTGGAAGTGCGGGAGATCAACTGGCTCATCGCCCCGCCAGCGAATCTGGAGGTGGAGGTGCAGGTGCGCTCCCGTCACCGGCCCCAGGCGGCTGTGGTGGAGGTGGAAGGTAACTTGGCGCGGGTTTTCTTCCGGGAACCGGTTTTGGCGCCGGCGCCCGGGCAAGCGGCTGTCTTTTACCAGGGTGAAAGGGTTGTGGGCGGGGGGTTCATTACCCGCGCCTGGTAAAGGCTCACATGGCCGGCTCGGAGGGGACGTTGGGGCCCTGGGGGATTTCCCCAAAGTTGTGCTCGTAAATGGCGATGTTTTCGGAAAGCGCCCGCAGCAGCTGCTTGGCATGCACCGGGGTCATCACCAGGCGGGCCACCACCTGCACGTCATCCCTTCCCGGGACAATCCGCCCAAAATCCAGCACGAACTCGGCAAAGTTATGAACGATGGAAGCGAAGTTCGCGTAGGTGCCGAGGCTGATGTTCTCAGGCACCGTGATCTTGATCTGCCGCTCGGTCATAAAGCCTCCCCGGGCATTGTAGCTCGAAGCTTTTGCTGGGATCCTTGGTCGCCGGGGTTTAAAAGCGAGGGGCCGGAACCAGGCCAAATTCGTCCAGCCACCGCCTCATGTGCACCGGGGCCTCGGCGGGCAGCGGGGCTTGTGGGGCTGCCCAAATCTCCCCAGCCTCGTAGGAAACCGTGGGCGTGGCCACAACCTCCAGGCCCAGTCGGTGCCAGCCCAAGGGGAGTTTCCATGGGGCTGGCACGTCCTCTGCAGCGGCCATTGCCGCCACCACCGCCTGGCGCCACACCACAAACCCTTGAGGCGTCGGCACCAGCCGGGGTCCGGGTACCATGACTAAGTTCAGATAGCCGGGATCGTTGCGGTCCAACCCCCTCCAGGGATCCCGCAACTCCCCGGTGTCGGAGGCCACCCAGCCGCTGTGGAGTACGGTCTTACCTCTACAGGCTCGGGCGCAAACCAACGCGGTTTTGGGCACCTGCAGGAGGCTTAGCAGCTCTTGGAGCTCGGTTTCGGTGAAACCTTGAGGGGGCGGCACCACCAAAACCTCGGCGGTGCTTGCCCGGGCGACCTTCGCCAACTCCTCGGGGGCTAAAAGCCCGGGATGCACCTCTACCCACTCCATGCGAAAGCCCCGCAAGCCACTGAGCCGGGGAGGCTTTGGGGAAAGCACGGCCAGGCTCAGACCCTCTGGCGGCATGCGCCGAACCCGGAAGAAACTGGCGGGTGCCAGCAGCACTTCAGCGCTAACCTCACCTCCTGTGGGCCAGCTGGCCGCGTGCTCGGCCAGGGCGCGCAACGCGTGCGTGTGAGCCGCGGGCTTCGCGGCCGCCGCCCGGGCCATGGAGCTGGCCACCGTCCGCCAGTGGTACAGGACCCCGGGGAGGTGGGCAAAACGTCCTCCGTTTTGAAGCACGCGCAGCGCAAGGTCGTAGTCTTGAGCACCGTCAAACCCCGGGCGATGGCCTCCAACCCGTTGCAGCATGGAGCGACGGACGATCCGCAAATGACAGACGTAGTTGAAGGTCAGCAAGAGGTGGTGAGACCACCCCGGCTTAAAGCAGGGCTCGCTGTGCTGGCCCCGCTCATCTACTTTGTCCTCGTCGGTAAACAACCAATCCACGTCGGGCCGGCCAGCGAGAAAGCGGGCCACCTGCTCCAGGGCCCTCGGGTGTAAAAGGTCGTCGTGATCGAGAAAGGCTACGTACTCACCTCGGGCCAGACGGATGATCTCGTTGCTTGCCAGAGCAATGCCGAGGTTCGAGGGCTGGTGCACCACGCGGATTCGCGGATCCCAGGCGGATGCCTCCCGGAGGACGTTCTTTACATGGGCGTCGGGTGAAGCATCGTCGAGAAGGATCAGCTCCCAGTGTGGATAGGTTTGCGCCCGTACGGAGGCAACGGCGGCCCGCAAGTGCTCTTCGGCCACCCGGTACACGGGCGTGGCTACGGTGATCAGGAAGGATGGCAACTCACCGGGCACCTCTACGAGCAGCTTTCCGTTTTTCAGCGCCTGGCGGTAGGCCCTAAGTCGCCATTTACGCTGGATCAACTGAGCGGTTTTGTGGACAAACAGCCGGGGGTGGCGGAGGTAATGGAGTGCGGCTGCAATTCGGGGGAAGGGCCGCACGGCGCGGTAAAGCGCTTCGCCAATGCGGCTCATGCTTCCTTTTCCCCTTGCCCTTTCCTGCCCCGCCACTTTTGCCAGCCGCGCCAGAGCCGATGCAGCCACCACACGACGCCCAACAGGTGAGCCTCCGCCAGTTCCCGCACGAAACGGTTCTCCTCCCGGAGGCGTGCCACTTCTTCTCTGTATTCCCTGATGAGGCGCCGCTGCTCAGCTATGGCCTTCTCCAGCTGCTGGAAGCGGCTGGCCAGCTGGGCGGGGGTCACTTTGTGCCAGTGTTTCGCCAGTACCCTCTCGAAAACTGCCCAGCGTTCGGCTGCCATTTCACCGCCCACGGAGCCAGGGCGAACCCGGTAAATTGAGGTGACTTCCGGGCAAAAGGCAAAGTCATGGCGCTCCGCCAGGCGCAGCCACATGTCCCAGTCCTCCAGGTAGGGGAGGGATTCGTCAAAGCCCCCAACTTCCAGGAGGACCGAGCGATCCACCAGCACCGCACAAATGGGGATGAAGTTGGCCACCGCCAGAAGATCCCGGTGGAAAGGGGTGGCAAAAACCTCTTCCTCCCCGCCATCCCATGGAACCAGGCGGCACCCCGCATAAGCGACCCGGGCATTTTTGGCAGAAGCCGTGGCCTGTAACAACGCCAGATGCTGGGGGAGGAAAAGGTCGTCGTCGTCCAAGAAGGCCACCCACGCCCCAGTAGCTGCGGCCACGCCAGCGTTCAATGCTGCGGCGCGACCCCGGGGCTCGGGGTGTTCGACTTTAACTACCGAGACCCCTGCCTCAACCGTTGCCAGCACCCCGTCCACCGGACCGCCGCCATCATTGACAACCACCACCTCCAAGGGGCGGTAGGTTTGGGCCTGGATGCTTGCCAACGCTTCCGAAAGCAACTCCTGGCGGTCGCGGGTGCGCACCACCACGGAAATCTTTGGGAGGCAAGGGCCGCTTTCTGCCACGCAGGTATGTTAGCTGAAAGTTTTTTGGCTAAATGAGATCCGGCACCCTCAACTTCTGCCGGTGGGCTTTCTGGTGGCGTTGGCGTTTCCTATTTCGGACTTGGCGGGTCTTCAGCCTTTTTGCCTTTGTTTCCATCGTGCTCACAAGCGGCAAACAAATAACGAGGCTTTCGGCGGCTCCAGCATCCTGGGCCGGTGCCATAAACGAAGGCACGTTGGTTGACCCGGTTCAGGCCGGCCTCTAGAATCCCTTGCGCGGGTTTTCACAAACCCGGCGAGGGAGGTCGCCATGAGTGGGAGCTTTCGGATCCCCAAGCCGATCAACGAACCGGTGAAGCAGTACGCGCCGGGCAGCCCGGAGCGGGCGTCTTTGAAGAAGAAGCTTGCCGAAATGCGGAGTCAGGAGATCGAAATTCCGCTGATCATTGGCGGCAAGGAGGTGCGCACCGGAAGGCTCGGTACCTGCGTGATGCCCCACCGCCACGGGCACGTTCTCGCCAAGTACCACAAGGCCGGGCCGCATGAGGTGGCCATGGCCATCGAGGCGGCGCTCGCGGCCCACAAGACCTGGTCGCGCATGGCTTGGCACGACCGGGCGGCCATTTTCCTGAAAGCCGCTGAGCTACTGGCGGGCCCCTGGCGCGACACCCTCAACGCCGCCACCATGCTGGGCCAGTCCAAGACCGTGTTCCAAGCGGAAATTGACTCCGCTTGCGAGATCATTGACTTTTGGCGCTACAACCCTTACTTCATGCAGCAAATTTACGACGACCAGCCCTTTTCCCCTTTGGGGCAGTGGAACCGGGTGGAGTACCGGCCGCTGGAGGGCTTCGTTTTTGCGGTGACGCCGTTTAACTTCACCTCCATTGGCGCCAACCTGCCCACCTCACCGGCGCTCATGGGCAACACCGTGGTGTGGAAGCCGGCTTCCACCGCAGTGTATTCGGCTTACTTCACCATGAAGCTGCTGGAAGCGGCGGGGTTGCCCCCGGGCGTGATCAACTTCGTGGTGGGTTCCGGCGGGGAGGTGGGAAATCCGGTGCTGGCCTCAGAGCATTTGGCCGGGCTCCACTTCACCGGTTCCACCGCTACCTTCCAGGCCATGTGGCGGACCATTGCGGAAAACCTCCCCCGTTACCGCTCCTACCCGCGGGTGGTGGGGGAAACCGGGGGCAAGGACTTCGTGTTTGCCCACGCCTCTGCCGATGTGCCGGCGCTGGTAACCGCCCTGGTGCGGGGGGCTTTTGAGTACCAGGGGCAAAAGTGCTCGGCGGCATCCCGGGCTTACATCCCCGCCTCCCTCTGGCCGCAGGTGAAGGAGCAGCTTTTGGCGCAAATTGCGGAAATTAAGGTTGGCGATGTGGAGGACTTCCGCAACTTCATGGGGGCGGTCATTGACCGGGCCGCTTTTGACAGCATCGTGTCGTACATCGAGTACGCCAAGAGCTCGCCCGATGCGGAAATCCTTGCCGGGGGTACTTACGATGCGAGCACGGGGTACTTCATTCAACCCACGGTGGTGCTGGCCAAGGACCACAACTTAAAGCTCATGAAGGAGGAAATCTTCGGCCCGGTGTTGACCCTCTTCGTGTACCCCGACGAAAAATTGGACGAAGCGCTCACCCTTTGCGATCAAGGCTCGCCCTACGCCCTCACCGGCTCGGTGTTCGCCCAGGACCGGCAGGCCATTGCTTACATTACCGAGAGGCTGCGGGATGCGGCGGGGAACTTCTACATCAACGACAAGCCCACTGGAGCGGTCGTGGGCCAGCAGCCCTTTGGCGGGGCCCGTGCTTCCGGCACCAACGACAAAGCCGGCTCCATGTGGAACTTGATCCGCTGGACCAGCCCCCGGGCCATCAAGGAAACCTTTGTGCCGCCCACCCACTTTGCCTACCCGTTCATGGGTGACGTGTAAGGAAAACCGAGGGATAAAGCCAAGAGGGCGGGTGGTCCCGCCCTCTTTCCTTTTTCGAAGGCCCTAAAGGGTTAAACCGTTGGCCCGTCCTGGACGTTTTCCTTTGCCGTTTTACCGCGGAGGTCCCTCACCACCAGCCAAAGGCCGAAGAGGATAAGGCCCAAAGGCCACCAGTCGGCGAGAAAAGAGAGGTCCAGGGGGTAGAAGTTGCTGTAAAGCAACAACGCCCCGGCCAGCAGGAGCACAACCCCCATGGTGAGGTTGCCCTTGCCAAAGGTGGACTGCGGTGCCGAGACCAGCGGCGCTCCTGGGGGTGCGGCAGCCAGGAGGGTGGCCATGCGGTGGGCGTCGAACATGGTGAAGAAGAAGACAAAGGCAACCAAAGCCCCGGAAAGATCGGCATGATCCGCAAGCCAAAGGGCCGCCAGGAACGCGGCAAAAAACGCCACACCGCGCTGGTACAAGCCCAGGTAAATATGGCCCAATCCCGGCAGCAGCGAAAACAGCACCGCCAGGCCCGGGGATTTATGCCCATAGGGCCTGGGTTCCGGGGGGGGTGGGGGTAACGGGCTCGATGGCGTGCTCATGTTCGTCCTTCCTCCTCACCTTCAGAAACGGGTTTTTGCGGCTTGAGGTTTTTGTCCTGGGGAGAAACCGTCTCTTGCCAGAAAGACACGGCCTTGGAAAGAGAGTCGCGGGCCAGCTTTTGGGTTTGGGAAAGCCACGCTTTGACTTCCTTTTCCGCCCAACGCAGGCGGTTAGTAACCGCGGCTTGCCCGTAAAAGAACGCATCGGAAACCTTGCCCACCGCTTCCCGGCTGATCACCTCGCTGTTACCCATCGCCAGGAAAATCGTCCCGGCAAGGATGTACACCGCCGCGGCTGCCAACCGCCAGCGCCGTCCCTTGCTTTCGATCCGCGGCAGGGGGATAGCCGCCAACCGGGGAAGCAAACCCTGGGGGGCCCTGGTCACCTCACCCACCTGCTTGACCGTGGCCAGGGCGTCCCAGGTGGTGCGGCAGGCGGGGCACTGGGCCAGGTGGTCCATGAGCGCCATCCGCTGCTCTTCGCTGGCTTCCCGATCCAGTACGGCGCTGGCCGCCTCACACGCCTGCTCGCAAGCCAGGGGCAGCCGGGGGAGAGCGGCAATCTTGGCCACCAGCTCGGAGGGCGCCCGCAAATCGCGGACGGTTTGCCCGGCCGTGGTGACGTCGGGCCAGGCGGCCATGAGCGTGGTGCAAGCGGGACAGCTGGCCACGTGCTCGGCGAGCTCGGAGGGGAGTTGCGAATGCCCCTCCTCCAAGAAGCGCAGAAGCTCCACACAGAGGGTCATGCGGGTGCCTCTGGGGCGGCAGCCCCCACCATTTGCCTAATGGCCATCGCCAGCTCCCGGCGGGCGCGGTTTAAACGGGATTTCACGGTACCCAGGGGCAAATCAAACTCCGCCGCCAGCTCCTCGTAGCTCCAGTCGGCAAAGTCCCGCAGAAGCAAAAGCTGAGCCAGTTCTTCGGGGAGGCGCTGCAACGCTTGATGGGCCATCTCCAGCCGTTGCTTGCGCACCGCCCGGGTGAACGGGTCGTCCCCGGAGGGCAAGGTGGCCAGGAACTCTTCGTCAAGCCAGGTGGCTTCCCGAGCCTTCCGGGTGCGCCGGTAGTGGTCCACAAACAAATTATGAGCCACCCGATAGGCCCACGCGCGGAAGGAGGAACCGGGCACGTACTGGTGCAGGTTTTGCCAGATGCGGATGTACACCTCCTGGGTGAGGTCTTCGGCTTCGGCGCGGTTGCGAGTGAAGCTCACCGCCATGCGGTAAATGTGATCGGCTGTGGCCCGCACCAGTTCCTCCCAGGCCAAGGGATCCCCCGCCTTACACCGCTCCACCACCCGATCCAAGCTCACCTCCTCCATCCGAAAGACCCCAACGTATTTTCCCACGGTTGGGTTCTGAAATTTTTCACTCCCTTGGCGGCTTAACGAAAGTGTTGGAAAATCATGGGGGAGAGGGTGGGGCGATGGCAGAGCAGAACTTGCGGGCAAGGGTTGAACAGGCACTGGCGGACTTGCGGCCGGCTTTGGCCATGGACGGGGGCGACGTGGAGCTGGTGGGGATTGCCGACGGGGTGGTGCGGGTGCGGCTCATGGGGGCCTGCTCCGGTTGTCCTATGGCGGCCATGACCTTGGTGGGGTTCGTGGAGGAGCGCCTCAAGAGCCAAATCCCGGAAATCCGCGGTGTGGAAAGCGTGTAGCTCCTAACGCCGGGATACAAGCCACACAACGAGGGTTAGCAGCGCCGAGAGCAAAAGGGAAGTGGCCAGGGGAAAGTAAAAGGTCCAGTTGCGCCCGCGAACCACGATATCCCCCGGCAGCCGCCAACCGATCTTGTCCCAAATAATTAAGAGCGCGCCGAACACCATGAGAAGCGCGCCCGTGGCAAGGAGCAGCCGACCCACAGTCCCCATACCGGAATTATGGTAGCGCCGGTGAAGGCTTGAGGCATGCAAACCAGGTGCTCTGGGCCTGGGCCTGCAAGGTCGGGTCCCGTCGGGGGCCTGTTCCACGCCGGGGTTTTTGCCCGCCCCGCCGATATTTCACCCTGGGCCGGCGCGCTGGCGTTTGACCGTTTCGAACCTGAGGATTAGACTTTTTGTCACCTGCTCAGGAAGTGCAGGGAGAAAGGAAGGGTACGGAAGTGCAGAAGTTGCGGGTTTTCACATTGGCGATGCTGGCCGTAGCGGTGCTGGCGGCGCCGGCCAGCTCTGGCGTTTACTACGAGGCCCGCACCACCGGTGAGGGCAAGGGCAGTGAGCTTCAGGCAGCCACCGTCAAGGCCTGGGTTTCCGGCGATAAGGCCAAAATTTTCTTCGAAACGACCGGTAACCCTATGATGAAGCCGGGGGATTACCTGCTGGCTTTTGGGGGCGGGCAAACCTTGTACCTGGTGAGCCCCAAAGACAAGACGTACACCAAGTGGGATATGGATGCGATGATGCAAATGGCCGCCGGCTTTACCAAGATGATGAAAATGGAAATCCACGACGCCAAGGTGGAAAAGCTGGAGGAAAGGCCGGGAGAAATTGTGGCTGGCCTGCCCACGATTTACTACAAGTTTCGCACCACCTACCGGCAAACCATGAAGTTCATGATGATGAGCCAGGACAACCGCGTGGAAGAGGTTCGCGAGCTGTGGGTGGCGCCGGATCTGGTGGAAAAAGCGTTGGGCGTGTACCTGCGGAAGACCCCTCCCAAGACCCCGTCGGAGGACTTTAACCGCCTGCTGGCTTTGGAGCTTGAAAAGGTGAAGGGTATCCCGTTGAAAATCCGCACTGTAACCACCACCCAGGACAAGAAGGGGGCCACGCAAACCACGGTGGTCACCATGGAGGTCACGAAGTTACAGGTAATGCCGGTCCCTGACAGCACCTTCGAAATCCCCGCAGGTTACCAGGAGGTGTCGCTTTTGCCCACGGGCGAAAGCCCGGACCAGGGGGAAGGGGAAGAAAACCCCATGTTGAAGCTGCTTGGCGGCAAAAAGAAGCAGTAAGCCCATTCGCTTTTGAACTTCCGGCGGCGGGCAAAACTTGGCCCGCCGCTTTTCGTACAATGGCTCCATTGCGGAGGCGCCCATGAAGGTTCGGTTTTTTACAGCGTTTTTGGGGTTATGGGCAGCGGTGGCTATGGCCAGCAGCCTGGAGGTTTTGCCACCGGCTGGTTTGGATCCCGCCGTCCCCACGATCAAGCAGGTGCTGGGCTACGACTGGGGTGAGGAGATCAGCGATCCACTGCAAATTGAGCGGTACGCTGAAGCTCTGGCCCAGGCCGCTCCCGATCGGGTGAAGCTCATCCCCTACGCCACCTCGTTCGAGGGGCGCAAGCTTTTGCTCTTGGTGGTGGGTAAGCCGGAAAACGTATCGCGCGTGGAGGAGGTCGCTGCCAAGCTCAGGAGCCTTGCCGATCCGCGGCTTAAGACCGCGGGGGACAAGTCCTTGCCGGCTGATTTGCCGCTGGTGGTTTGGCTGGTGGGCTCGGTGCACGGCGACGAAGCTTCCGGCGGGGAAGCAGCGCTGGCTCTGGCCTACTACCTGACCGCCGTTCGCTCTCCGGAGGTCCAAAGGCTTTTGGATGAAGTCCTGGTGGTCCTGGATCCCATGCAAAACCCCGACGGCCGGGCGCGCTTTGTGGCCTCCACCCGCCAGGCCCGCGGGCTGGTACCCGACGAAAACCCCGCCTCCGCCGAGCACGTGCAGCCCTGGCCCGGGGGGCGCTTTTCCCATTACCTCTTCGATTTGAACCGCGATTGGTTTGCTCTCACCCACCCGGAAACCCAAGGGCGGGTGGCCCGCATGCTGTGGCTGCCCCCCCAGGTGGTGGTGGACCTCCACGAAATGGGTGCAGAACAGGGTTACTTTTTCCCACCCCCGGCTGACCCCCACAACCCCCTGGTTTCCCCCGAGCAGGGGAAGCTCTGGGAGCTTTTGGGCGGGCGTTTAGCCGCGGCGTTTGACGAGGCGGGCATCCGCTTTTGGACCCGGGAAACCTTTGATGCCTTTTACCCCGGGTACGGTGAGTCCTGGCCGTTCTTCGGAGGGGCTTGTGGGGCTACCTTTGAGCAGGCCTCTACCCGGGGCATGGCGGTTCGCTTGCGCAGCGGTGAGGTCCTGCGCTACCGCGACGCGGTGGCTCACCACCTGCTGGCGGCTTTCGTTACCGTGAAGACCGCAGCGGAACACAAAAAGGCTTTCTGGAACGGGTTCTTCACCTATCGCCAAAGGGCGGTGGAAGAAGGGAAGGGCCTAGCTTATGTGTGGGAAGCCAGCAAGGAAGGAGCGGAGGAGCTGGCCCGGCTGCTGGCCCGACAGGGGCTGGAGGTTTTTCGGCCTGGCTCCGGGCCGTGGGCCGGGTCGTACGTGCTTCCGCTTTCCCAGCCTTTGGGCCGGCTGGCGCGGGTGCTTTTGAGCGAGGAGGTGCCGCTTCCCAAGGACTTTGTGGACCTGCAGGTGAAGCGGGAGGCCAAGCGGTTGCCCGATGAAATTTACGACGTGACCGCTTGGTCTTTGCCTCTGCTCTGGAACCTTCCGGTGCGGGAGGAAAAGGTCAACGTGGGGGACGGGTGGACGCAGGTGAACCCCGAGGCGCCCCTCCCGTACGGCGTCGAAGGGCAGGGTAAGGTGGCGTTCCTCCTTCCCTGGGAGGGGCTTTCCTCGGCCCGCGCAGTGGTGCGGCTTTTAGCCCAGAACATCAAAGCTGGCGTAGCGGAAAAGGCGTTTATTATCGCCGGAAAGCCCTACCTGGCAGGTACGGTGGTGGTTCGCCGCCAGGGGAACCCCGAAAAGCTCCGGGAGATCCTCGAGGGGGTCGCCCGGGAAACCGGCGTGCGGTTTTTTGGCACCGACACCTCCATGGCCGATTCCGGTATTGACCTGGGGTCCAACCGCGTGCATGCGCTGGTGGCACCGCGGGTGGCGCTCCTGTGGGACGCTCCCACCAGCCCCACCGCTGCAGGGCACCTGCGCTACGCCCTGGAGCAGCAGCTGGGTCTTTCTGTCACGCCGGTGCGGGTGAGCAGCTTGCCTTCCGCCGATCTTTCCCAGTTCTCCGTGATTGTGCTTCCCGATGGGTTTTCTGCTGCTGCCTACGCCCGGGTTTTGCCTCCGGAGGCTGTGGATCGCCTCAAGTACTGGGTGAACGAGGGTGGGGTGCTGATTGCCGAAGGGGAAGCCGCGGCGTTTTTGACCGGGGAAAAGGTGGGGCTCTTGGCTTCCACGTTGGAAAAGCGGGGTGGGGCTGCCAAGGACAAAGAAAAAACGGCGTCCGGCAATGCCCCAGCGGGCCAGGAGGCACCCACGGACTATGAAAAGCTGGTACAGCCCGAGGAGGAGCAGCCCCCACAGGTGCCCGGGGCCATCCTCGCGGTGACGCTGGATACCCAGCACCTTCTGGCAGCAGGGTTTCCTGACGGCAAGGTCCACGCGCTGGTGAACTCCCGGCGGATCTTTACGCCCCTGAAGCTCAACAAGGGGACCAACGTGGGTGTGTACGCCGCCGAAGGGGAGCTAGTGGCTTCTGGGTTTCTCTTTCCCGAATCCAAAAAGCAACTTCCCCACAAGGGCTACCTCATGGTGCAACGGCACAGCAAAGGCATGGTGGTGGCTTTTGCCGAGCCGCCGGCCTTCCGCGGGATGAGCCGGGCCACCACGCTGCTCCTCGCCAACGCCGTGCTCTTTGGCCCTGCCTTGGTACCATAAGCCATGCACTTCTGGTGGTGGTTGGTCTTTGGCGGCTTGGTGCTGGGGGCTCTGGCCCTCGATCTTTTGGTTTTCCATCGCCACGCCCATCGCGAGAGCATGCGCGAAGCGGTGACCTGGAGCGTTGTTTGGGTAGGTCTGGGTTTGGCGTTTGCGGTGTTTGTGGCGGTGGTGGAGGGGAGGGATTCGGCCCTCGCCTACCTCACGGCGTTTTTAATTGAAAAATCGCTGTCGGTGGACAACCTCTTCGTTTTCGTGGGGCTTTTCGCGTACTTCGGGGTGCAGCCGGAAAACCAGCACCGGGTGCTGTTCTGGGGCATCCTGGGGGCCATCGTCATTCGCGGTTTGTTCATTTTCGTGGGGATCAGCCTCATAACCCACTTCCACTGGGTGAACTACCTGCTGGGGGCGATCCTGTTAGCCACCGGCGCCAAGCTTGCCACCGGAGGGGAAGAGGTTCACCCGGAAAAAAACCTGGTGGTGCGCTGGGCAGCGCGTATTTTGCCGTTTACCAAGGAGTTTCACGGTGAGTCTTTTGCCGTCAAGGGCGACCGGGGGCTGCGGTTTACCCCGCTGTTTCTGGCGCTCATTGCCGTGGAAGCCACCGACGTGATGTTTGCTGTGGACTCCATCCCCGCAGTTTTGGCCATTTCCTCCGATCCTTTTGTGGTGTACACCTCCAACATCTTTGCCATCCTTGGCTTGCGGGCGTTGTATTTCGTGTTGGTGGGGGCCCTGCGCTCGCTCAAGTACCTGCGCCCGGCGCTAGCCCTCATCCTGGTTTTGGTGGGTGTGAAGATGATGGTGGCGGACTTTTACCACGTGGAAACCTGGGTTTCGCTGTTGGTGGTGGGTGTGCTTCTGGGAGGGGCCACGGTGCTTTCGCTGTGGGAAACAAGCCGCGAGCGCAAAGGGAAAAACCTTCGGTCGAAGAAGCGCCAAGGCGGGGAGTAAGCCCGCCACAAACGTAAGGGGGTACAATGGCCGTGGGGATGAACGGCAATGGCGCACTTTACCGTCACGTGTCCGCACTGTAAGAGCCTCCTGGAAATTGACGGCGAGGCACAGGTGGTGATTGCGGCAAAGCCGCCGGAGGAAAAAAAGGCCACCGCTTCCCTGGAAGAGCGTCTCAAGCAGCTGGAGGAGGAAAAAAAGCGGGCGGCCGACAAGCTGGCCGAAGCCATGCGCGCCGAACAGGCCGGCTCCCGGGTGCGGGAGGAGAAGTTCCGCAAGCTCCTGGAAGGGGTGAACCCCGACGAGGCTCCGGAAAAGGTCATCAAAGACGTGGATTTGGATTAGGGTGGCTGGCTTTTTCACCTTGTTCCGGCGCAAGCTCCACCACCGTGGCACCCCAACCGCCCCGTTCGGGCGGTGCTTCGTATGCACGCAGCACGTAAGGGAGGCGCGCCAGGAGCCTGGCCACCCGAGCCCGGGCTACCCCTTTCCCGCGCCCGTGAATGAGGCGCACCTCTCGCAAGCCGCGTTTTCTCGCTTCCTCCAGGTACGCTTCCACCGCGGCTTCCAGGTCTTTCGGGTGAAAGGTGTGGAGGTCGAGGCTGTCCTCGATGGGCAAAACGTGAGGCTCGGGTTTGTTTGCGTCCACAGGTAAACGATAGCAGGAGGTGGCATGAAGCTGTCGGTGGTGGTGCCGGTGTACAACGAGGAAAAAACGGTGCGGGAGATCCTGGATCGGGTGGTGCGGGCCCCGCTGCCCGAAGGCATTTCCGAGCTGGAGCTGGTGGTGGTGGATGACGCCTCCACCGATAGCACCGCCGAGGTGCTGCGGGGCTACCAGTTGCCCGGAGACGTGAGCCGCCCCACCACCATGACCGTGCGCCGTCATGAGAAAAACGCCGGCAAGGCGGCGGCTTTAGCCACGGGCTTTGCCCTGGCCACCGGCGACGTGATTCTGGTGCAGGACGCCGATCTGGAGTACGACCCGCAGGACTACCCGGTGCTGCTGGGACCCATCCTCGCGGGGAAGGCGGATGTGGTGTACGGGAGCCGCTTCCTCTCCGGACCGCATCGGGTGCTGTTCTTCTGGCATTACGTGGGCAACAAGCTCCTCACCACAATTTCCAACATGTTCACCGACCTCAACCTCTCGGACATGGAAACCTGCTACAAGGTGTTCACCCGTGAGGTCAAGGAAAAGCTACGGATTACTTCTAAGCGTTTTGGCTTTGAGCCGGAGTTTACCGCACGGGTGGCGCGGATGGGGGTCCGCATTTACGAGGTGCCCATTTCCTACCATGGCCGCACCTACGCCGAGGGCAAGAAGATCGGCTGGAAGGACGGCTTTGAGGCCATCTGGTGCATCCTCAAGTACAACCTCTGGGATCGGGGCTAAAGAGCGCTTGCCACTGCGAAAGCAAGGATGTGCTTTGCGGGTCCCCCTCATGCGGAGCCCAGGGGGCAAAGTCCTTATCGGTGAGGGGCTCGTAGGGTCCCGGTTTAACCTCAAAAAGCACGGTGTTTGGCGCCAGCGCCACCACCGTGTGCAGCACCCCGCCAGGGATTTCCACCGCCACCAGGGCTTCCGGGGCCAGGAGGTGTTTTTCCGTCACCTGGCCGTGCTCGTCAAACACCAGCACCCCGGCCCTTCCCTGAAGCAGCACAAAGAGCTCAAACTTCCCGGGGGCGTGGCGGTGGGGACGCACGTAGGTTGGCGGCTCCAGGCAGTTAAAGAACCGCTGGATAGCGTCATCTAACTGCGGGTGGAGGTTGTAGTTGCTGCGTTGGCGCTGCGCCCTTTGGGCGGCCGCCACGGTGGCTTTCAGCTCGGCTTGGGGAAAGACCCGGCATGTGCTCATGCCGGGTAGGCACCGGTGATGTAGTTTTCCAGCATGCGGATTTGAAACTCCTGATCCTTGGAAATCCACCGCACCAAGTCACCAATGGAAATCAAGCCCACCACCTTGCCCTTTTCCACCACCGGCAGGTGCCGGCATCGGCGCTCGGTCATGATGGCCATGGCTTCCTTCACCCGGGTGTCCGGCTCCACCACCCAGACGTCCCGGGACATGACCTCCCGCACCTTGACCTTTGCCGGGTCCTTCCCCGCCACCACCACCCGCCGCATGAGGTCCCGTTCGGAAAAGATGCCCACCGGCTTGTCGCCGTCCACCACCAGAAGCGAGCCCACGTTGTGGGCATCCATGGCGCGGGCGGCCTCCAGCACCGTGGCTCCCGGGGCCACGGTGTAAACCTTGCTTCCTTTTTCCCGAAGGACAGCAGCGATGGTGTCCATAACCCACCTCCCCGGCTTTGCAAAACTAGCTTACCACGGGGTCCAGGGGAGATGAGGGAGCAAGCAGCTTTTAGTTGGTGCTTTCCTCGAAGAAACGGCGGATGGCCTCCGGGAGATCGGGGATGAACAGAGAAGACGGGTCGTCCCCCGTCCACTCCTGGGGGAGAAGGGAAGCGTAAGGCTGTTGCAGAAAGCGGCGGCAAACCAGGACGATCACCCCCCGGTCTTCGGCGGAGCGGATGAGCCGGCCGGCCGCCTGCACCACCCGGGTCATGCCGGGAACGAGGTAGGCGTACAGGAACCCTTTTCCCGACCGATGGTCGAAGTAGTTTTTCAAAAGCTCGCGTTCCGGGCTCACCTGGGGCAACCCCGGCGATACCACAATGACCTCGGAAAGCATCTCCCCCGGGTAGTCCACCCCTTCGGCAAAGGCCCCACCCAGAACCCCCAAAAGCAGCACCGCCCGGTGGTTGGTTTGCAAAAGGCGCAGCATTTCCTCGCGCATGAGGTCGGAGTCCTGGCTCTTTTGCACCAGCACCTCGTGGGTCTCCACCACCAGGCGCGAAGCCACTTCCTGCAAGAAGCGGTACGAGGGGAACAGCACCAGCGCGTTTTTCCCCGGGGGTAAGAGCTCGGGGATGAGCTCGGCAATGGGCCCGTAAGCGTGGCCGCGGTGGCGGTAGGAGGTGTCCACGCTGTCCACCACCGCCACCAGGCGGTTTTCTTTGGGAAACGGCGAAGGCAAAGCCAGAGTATCGGTGCGATCGGGATCGAACCCCAAAAGCTCGCGGTAAAACTCGAAGGGCTGCAGGGTGGCGGACATGGCCACGCAGCTGTGGCAGGCGTCCAGGATGGGGCGCAGGAAAGGCGAGGGATCCAGGCAGTAAAGCCGCAGGCTCTCGTCGCCGGGCTGGCCGGCGGTGGGCTCTTTGTCCTGCCGCTCGGCTAGGCTCACCAGCTCCGGTCTGCCGGTTTCCAAAAGCTCCAAAAAGCGGGCCAGCACCAGCAGCAACTCCACCACCGGATCGGAGGAAAGCCACAGCTCCTGCTGGCGCTTAAACGCAAAGTAGGGGACCATGAGCGCGTCCAGCTGGAGACGGGCCTGGCGGAGCACCTCCACCGGGGGTTCGGCCAGGGCCGCTTGCCCTTTTCCGCGGGTGGCTTCGGCTATGGTCTTGGCCAGCGCTTGATCGAGCTCCTGAAAGATGGCGGTGAGCTCCCGGCACACCTTGGTGGTGAACTGGCCGGTGATGTTTGCAGCTCTGGCTAACGCGGAGCGGGAAAGGCGGGGGGAGAAGTACTCCCGGGCGCGGTCCACCAGGTTGTGGGCCTCATCCACCACCAGGATGAGGTCGCCCAGGCTGCCGGTTTCGGGGCGACCGAAAAGCGCAATCCCGGGGTCAAACACGTAGTTGTAATCGCAAACCACCGCAAGGGTTTCGGGGACCGTTTCCAGCTGGGCAATGAAGGGGCAAACGCCTTCCGCTTGGGCGGCAGCAAACACCGTGTTGGGGTCCACGTGGGACCACTGGAGGAGTCTTTCCACCAAGCGGCTTGAAGCCAATTTGGCAGGCAGGTCCTGGATGTAGTCGCAAAACTCCTCGTGGCAAATGACCTCGCGGTTGGCGCACATCTTGGCTTTGGCGCGGATTTGCACGGTGCGGAAGCTGCCGTCGTTCATGGCCACCAGGGTTTCCACCGCCAGCTTCTGCTGCAGCGTTTTGGCGGTGCAAAAGACCAGGCGCTTGCCGGTCATCAGGGCCTGGCGCAGGGCGGGGAAAAGGGCCGCCGCGGTTTTGCCCACGCCGGTGGGTGCCGAAAGCAACAGATGACGGCCCGAAGCCACCGCTTCTTCCACCGCGGCCATGGCTTCCCGCTGCACCGGCCGCACCTCTGGAAAGGGAAAGGCGAGCCGGGCGGCGGTTTGCTGCCAGCGGGCCAAAAGCGCTGCCCGCTCTTCCGCCTCGTGGATGAAGACCGAAAGCCGGCTTTTGAGGTAGGCCTCCACCTGCCCCGGCGACCACCGCACCTCCTCCACCCGCTCCTCTTCGCCGCCCAGGTCCACCAAACGCAATCGGGCCTGGGCCTGGCCCTCGGGGTAAAGGCAGTAGGCGTAAAGCCGCACCTGCCACTGGAAGCGCTGGCGCAAAAGCTCCGCTTCCGGCCGGAAGAGGTCCGTCCGGAAATGCAGGGTCTTGATTTCTTCCACCACCGGCTTGCCCTGGGGCGGGCTAAAAACCCCGTCGCACCGACCGCTCACCAAAAGCGTCCAGCCCTTCAGAGGGATTTCCGCTTCCACCACCACTTCCGGTTGGTAGCTGGGGTCTTCCTGGGCCAGCCGCGCCTGCACCAAGCGGTGCAGCTCCGAGCCCACGGAAAGCCGCACCCACCCCTCCCCCGGCCACCCCGAGGTGGCGGCTTCCGGTAGGAGGTCGTGCACCGAAGCCCAGACCTTCCGGTTGGGGAGATCTACCTTGACGGCCACGGCGGCATTGTACGGGCTTTTTTACTCGTGCATGGCCATGAGGTGCCAGGCCAGCAAGCGGTCGTTCATGGCCCGCAAGCGCCGGCACAGGATCTGGCACATGAGGGTGAGGAACTGACAGGCGGCGTCGGGGTCCAGGTCCAGCACCTCTTCCAGGCGGGAGCGATCCACCACGAAGAGCGTGCAACCTTGGGTGTGGGCGCGGGCATCGGCGCTGCGCGGTTCATCGTCAATGAGCGCCATTTCCCCGAAGATCTCGCCGCGCCCTAAGATGGCCAGCGCTTCTTCCCCCAAGCCCGGGAGGTTGCGGGAAATGCGCACCTGACCGTCCACCACGATGTAAAGCTCGTCGCCCCGCTGTCCTTCCGCAAAGATGAGGGTTTCGGGGGGGAAGCGAACCTCCCGCGAATAGGTGGCCAAAAGCCGCAGCTCGGAAGCGGATAAGCCCTGCTCCCGCAGGAGCGCCACCTTGTCGGCGGGATCCAACCGCACCGGCTCTCCCGCTTGCCCGGCGGTCTGGCGAACCGCGGTGCGTCCCGGGGCAATGATGCGGTTCATGGCGCTGTTGGCCATGCGGATCTTGCTGGCCAGAGCGTGCCAGAAGGACCACAAAAGCGCGGCGTGCAGCTCGCGGTTGGTGTGGATCAGGCGGGAAAGCTCCTCCGCTTCCCAGCGCAGGATCACCGCCGGTTCCGTGATGATGAGCGACGAGGAGCGGGGGCGGCGGTCCAAAAACGCCACCTCGCCCACCAGATCGCCGGCGGAAAGCGACGCCTGCACCTGCGCACCCACCGGCGTGCGGCGCACCACCTGGACCGTTCCCGAAAGGATGAGGAAGACGTCGTAATCCTCCTGCCCTTCGTTGGCCAGGGTTTGAGCGGCCCGGAACTGCTCCTTGCGTGCCACCTGCACCAGCTGCAAGAGCTGGGCATCGGTAAAGTGGCGGAAAACCTTGAAGCGGCGCACATCCAAGGCCAGGCGCAGGAGGTCTTCCTGGGGCACGGCAGGGCGGGTGGGTTTGCGTCCCAACCCCACCAGGGGGTAGGCGGAGAACAGCCGGGCCCGGGTCAGCGCCACATGGTCGCAGGCCCGCTGCAGTAACTGCGCCCGCTGGCGGTGGAGCTCGGCCAGCTCCTCCCGGGAGAGACGACACAGGTTAGCCAGGGTTTCCACACGCCGGCGGGCCGCGGCTTCTTCCGCATCGCTGACACCCTGGGTAAGCAGCAGGGCGTCCACCGCGTGGCGCAGGGCCTCCAGGTAATCCTCAAGCTCCAGGGCAATGCGGGCGCATTCCACCGCCAGCTTGCGGTCCAGAGGGTTAAGGCGGCGGGCCTGGACGAACTCCTCCAGGGCGGCGCGCAGGTCCCGGCGGCGAAGGTGGAGGTAACCGGCACCGGCGTAGGCCAGGTAGTGAAAGGGCGCCCGCAGCTTGGCCAGGTCAAACATCTCCTGGGCGCGCCCCAGCTCCCCACGCCCTTCCAAGATGCGCGCCATGCCCACGGCATGGGAGGCCTCCAGGTTGCGGCGCTTGTACTCCCGCTCCGGGTCCTCCGCCGACTTGGCCAGCTCCTTGAGCACCAGCATGCGCTTGCGCAGGGGCTCGGCGCGGGGGGTGAGGGTGGCGGCAATTTCCAAAACCTCGGCGGCAAAGGTGTACTGCCCTGCAGCCGCAAGCCTCTCCGCCAGTGCCGAAAGCTTTTCGGCAAAGATGGGGTGCGGTTCCACCGGGTTCCTGCTCATAAACTTGGCACCAACGCCAGTTTACGGTCCCCTTTTAGGGCTGTCAAACGCGCGTTGCGGCCTTGGGTGGCTGCGGTGGCGGTAGGGTTTGCGGGAAAGTAACATGGCTGGCATGGGGGAAGGGGAAACCTCGTCAGGGATCAGGGAAAATTTGCTTTCTTGCCGGAAGTGCTCGCGGTTGGTGGGGTTTCGGGAAAGCTGTGCGCTGCGGGTGCCCCCCCGTTTCCGGGAGGAGGTGGCGCGGCACGGTTTTTGGGCCAGGCCGGTGCCGGCTTTTGGAGACCCCAACGCTTTTTTGGCCATCGTCGGTTTGGCTCCAGCGGCCTTTGGTGCCAACCGCACCGGGCGGATGTTCACCGGCGATCGCTCCGGGGACTTTCTCTACGCCGCGCTGCACCGCTTTGGGCTGGCGTCGCAAGGGGAAAGCCGGCACCGGGAGGATGGGCTGGCGCTTTTTGGGGTTTTTATCACGGCGGCCTTGCGCTGCGCGCCTCCCAAAAACCGGCCCCTCCCTGCCGAGCTGGCCGCCTGCCGCCCCTTTCTGCAGGCGGACCTTGCAAGCCTTTCCCGCCTGCGGGTGATTCTGGCGTTGGGCGGCATTGCTCATGAGGCGGTTTTGGCGGCCTGGCCGGGTGGGTGTCCCAGGCCCAAACCCAAATTTGGCCATGGCCGCGAGCACCTGCTAGCGGGAGGTGTGGTGCTGGTGGATTCCTACCACGTTTCCCAGCAAAACACCTTCACCGGTCGCCTCACCGCCGCCGCCTTCGATACAATCCTGGCGCGCTGTTTGCAGCTGGCGGGGGAGGAGAGCCACCATGGTGCAAGCCGAAGGTAAAACCTTTCCGTTTGTGGGGGAGGAGGCCATCCGGCCGGATTTTTTGGAGACCTTTGCTTACGAGTACCCGCAGCGGGAAGCGGAAATCACCATTGAAACCGATGAGTGGAACTGCGTGTGCCCGTTTTCCGGGCTGCCCGACTTTGGAACCCTGGTGATCCGCTACGTTCCCGACCGTCTTTGCCTCGAGCTCAAGTCCCTGAAGTACTACCTCACCTCCTTTCGCCAGGTGGGGATTTACCAGGAGCACGCTGCCAACCGCCTGCTGGAGGATTTGGTGCGGGCGGTGCAGCCCAAGCGCATGGAGGTCACCCTGGACTACCGGCTGCGGGGCGGCATCCACACGGTGGTTACGGTGCGCTACCCGGATGCGGGCGGCAAGGCGTGACCCGATGCCGGTGCACTAGGATCCACACCCCGTCCTCGCGTTTTTCGAAAACGTCGGTGGAAAAGCCTTCGCTCTTGCCGGCTTCCGGCCCGCCTTTGACCTGCCGCACGAAGCGGTAGGTCACCACGGCGCTGGCGCCGTACACGCGGGCGTTCACTTCCTGGAACAGCAGGCGTGTGACCACAGCTCCAGCTTCGCGCAAGCTGCGGAGGGGCTCCAGGAAGGCAGCTCGGCCGGAAAGCCTGCGGCAGCCCTCCACCAGGGTCATGGAGTAGGCCACCAGAGGCTCCAGGTGGTCGGCATCCAGAAACATTTCCCCCTTCCGCAGCTCCTCAAGGGTTTGGAGGACCTGCGCCTCTGGCGGTACCTCCGGTGGTGTCTCCGGCGTAGGCGCTTGCAGGGTGGCGAGCAAAAGCAAGAGCGCAACCATGGGGGCATTGTAGCTTTGCGCCGAAAGCTTTAGCCTTTGCCGGTGCGCAAACTCAACCCGCGGCAGTGGGCGTGGTGCTGGTACGACTGGGCCAACTCCGCCTTTGCGTTGGTGTGCATGACCGCGCTTTTGCCGCCGCTGTTGGTGCAGGCGGCCAACCGCCAGCTGGGGGCTCCGGCCGGAACGGTGGCCTGGGGGTGGCTGGCCACTGCGGGCCTGGCGGCAAGCCTGGCGGTCACACCGCTTTTAGGGGCCTTTATGGACTCCCGGGCCAAAAGACGGCAGATGCTGGCGGTTTTAATTGCCTGCGGCGCTGTTTCCTGCGGTTTGGTGGGCTTCTTTCTCGACGGGCACTGGCTCTGGGCGGGGGTTGCCTACGTTTTGGGCGCCACCGCTTTTGTCCTGGGCAACGTGGCTTACGACTCATTGCTGGTGGGGATAGCCCCGCGGAACGAGCTGGACCAGGTTTCGGCCTGGGGGTACAGCTTAGGCTACATCGGGGGAGCGCTGGCGCTCATCCTGGCGCTTTCGCTTTGGCGTGGAGGGCATACCTTCTGGGCCTTTGCTGCGGTGGGTGTTTGGTGGGCGGTGTTTTCCCTGCCGCTTTTTGCTCTGGTGCCCGAGCCTCCGGCGGGCAAGCCCAGGCCCTGGCAGGTGCTTCGGGAAAGCTTTGCCAGGCTCAAACAAAACCCCAACGCTTTTCGTTTTCTCCTGGCTTACTGGCTTTACAATGACGGCATCGGCACGGTGATTAAGATGGCCGGGGCTTACGGCGGGGAGCTGGGGATCCCCCTGGCTCACCTGGTGGGGGCTTTGCTGGTGGCCCAGTTAGTAGGGGTGCCGGCCACCCTGGCCTTTGGCTGGGGGGCGAGGAGGGTGGGGTGCAAGAAGCTCATCCTTGCGGCCCTTTTGGTGTACCTGGCGGTGGGGCTTTGGGGCGCTCGGCTTGCCCACGCTTGGGAGTTTTGGGTTTTGGCGGTGGCCGTGGGCCTGGTGCAAGGGGGTGCGCAGGCGCTTTCCCGCTCGCTCTTTGCGCGCTTTGTCCCGGCCGGGGCCGAAGCGGCGTTTTTTTCGTTTTTTGACGTTTCTGCGCGGCTGGCCGGAATTGCGGGGCCGGCGGTCTTTTCCGTTGCTACACAACTCGCCAATAGCCCCCGGGCGGGCGTTTTGGCCACCACCGCCTTTTTTCTGGCAGGAGGATGGCTCCTTTTGCGCGTCGCTGAGCCGGGGGAGGGCGACGGGGCTCGGTGAAACCGTAAAGCCCTAGCGAGCGAGCCGGGCGCCCGGGTGTAGCTTTAAAGTGGCCCGCGCACTGAAGGTATAATCCCCCAGAATTTTTGCACCGAGGCCCAAGGGCTCGGTTGCCGGGGAGGGAAGGCATGGCTGGAAGTGCTCTTTTGATCTCTTTGGTGATTGGTTTTTCGCTTTTTGGCCTTTTGGTGGCCTATTACCTGGTGCGCTGGGTGATGGCCAAGGACACCGGGTCCGAGGCGATGCAGCGCATCTCCAACGCCATCAAGGAAGGTGCGGAGGCCTTCCTGCGCCGGCAAAACCGCACGATCCTGCTGTTGGCTGCGGTCTTTGCCGCGGTTTTGTTCATTGGCTACGGCTTTGTGCGCCAGTCGCGGGAGTTTGATCCGGTGGGGAGCTCGCTGCAGCTGGCGCTGTGGATTGCCCTCTCGTTCATCTTCGGGGCGCTGTGCTCGGTGTTTGCTGGCTACGTGGGGATGTGGGTTTCCATCCGCTCCAACATCCGCACCGCCACCGCCGCTCTTTCCAGCCTCAACGAGGCCCTGCGCATTGCCCTCCGGGGTGGGGCGGTTTCCGGGCTTCTGGTGGTGGCCATGTCGCTTTTGGGTGTGGCCGGTCTTTACGCGCTGGTTTCCACCGTGGGCGGTGTGGAACCCACCAAGGTGCCGCTGTTGATTGTGGGTTATGGCTTTGGCGCTTCCTTTGTGGCTCTTTTTGCCCAGCTGGGGGGCGGGATTTACACCAAAGCTGCCGATGTGGGCGCTGACCTGGTGGGCAAGGTGGAGGCCGGTATTCCCGAGGACGACCCCCGAAACCCGGCGGTGATTGCCGATCTGGTGGGCGACAACGTGGGGGACTGCGCCGGTCGTGGTGCCGACCTTTTTGAGTCCACCGCGGCCGAAAACATCGGCGCCATGATCCTGGGTGCCTCCCTGGCGGCGGCCGCCCAGAAGCAGGGCATTGAGTTTTCCATGGGAGTGGTGGGGGTGATGATGTTCCCCCTGGTGGCCCGCGCCTTTGGAATCCTGGCTTCGGTGATTGGCATTCTGGCGGTGAAGATGGACAAGGAAGAGCGCATGGACCCCATGGAGGCCTTAAACCGCGGGTACTACCTGGCGGTGGCTCTGGCCATGGCTGGCTTTGCCGGTGCCACCTACTGGCTTCTTTCCAGCCCGGCCGCGCCAAACGCCTGGTGGCACTTCTTCCTCTGCGGTGTCATTGGGGTTTTGACCTCGGTGGCCTTCGTGTACATCACCCAGTACTACACCGAGTACCGCTACCGTCCCGTGCAGTCCATTGCGGAGGCGTCCACCACCGGACCGGCCACCAACATCATTGCCGGTGTGGGCGTGGGCTTCGAGTGCACCTGGATGCCGGCGGTGGTTATGGGTGCGGCGCTTCTGGCTTCCTACTGGTTGGGTGAGACCTCCGGCCTTCCCCACGCCGGTCTTTTCGGCACCGCTGTGGCCACCATGGGCATGCTGGCCACCGCGGCTTACATCCTGGCCATGGACACCTTCGGTCCCATTACCGACAACGCCGGCGGCATCGTGGAGATGTCCCAGCAACCCGAGGAAGTGCGGCGCAAGACCGACCGCCTGGACGCCGTGGGCAACACCACCAAGGCGCTTACCAAGGGCTACGCCATTGGCTCGGCAGGGTTGGCGGCGTTCTTGCTGTTCCAGGCGTACATGGACGAGGTGAAGAACTACGCCGGTTTGGGGGAGTCGGCGCCCTTTGTGGTGAACCTGGCCAAACCGGTGGTGTTCGTGGGGGCCCTTTTGGGCGCCATGCTGGTGTTCCTGTTCTCGGCGTTGGCCATTCGCGCGGTGGGGAAGGCGGCCCAGTCCATCATTGAGGAGGTTCGCCGCCAGTACGCCAACCTCCCCCGGGAAAACGACATCATCGTGTTTCCGCCCAACTTCAAGCCCGACTACGGCTCCTGCGTGGACATCGTCACCAAGGCCGCGCTGAAGCGCATGGTGGCTCCGGGGCTTCTGGTGGTGCTCATGCCGGTGGCGGTGGGCGTGGTGTTCCGCATCTTCATCCGCCCCGATGACCCGCTGATTTCCGCGGAAGCGGTAGCAGGCCTTCTCATGGTGGGCACCATTGGCGGCATCCTGGTGGCGCTGTTCTTGAACAACGCCGGTGGCGCCTGGGACAACGCCAAGAAGTTCATTGAAACCGGGGCCCACGGTGGCAAATACCTCATGACCCCCGACGGCAAGCGCATGAAAAACCCCACCCACGGTGCAGCCGTGGTGGGCGATACGGTGGGGGATCCGTTCAAGGACACCGCGGGTCCTTCTCTGCACGTGCTCATCAAGCTGCTTTCCACCATCACCCTGGTTTTGGCGCCGCTGTTCATTTAGAAAATCCGGAGGCGGTGAGAACACTGCGGGGCGACCGGTGGGTCGCCCCAAATTGTGTTCAAACCTGATTGTTTCGGACCGAAGGCTGAGGCTCGCCGGCAATGAGCAAGCTTTCCAGCCGCTCCCGCAGTTCCGGGCCGAAGCTTTGGGGTCGGCCCTGGCTGTAGTCGTAATGGACCTGCACGGTTTCCCCATCGGCGGCCAGTTCCCCGCTGGCCCATACGCGGTAGGCGATGGTGAAGGAAGAGCGCCCCACGTGGCTTACCCACAGCTCCACCTCCAGCATGTCGTGGAGGCGAATGGGGCGACGGTAGTTGACGGCCACCCGTGCCACCACGAAGGGGAAGTCCACCTCCTTGGCGAAATCCCGGAACTGGGAAAGCCAGAAGCGGGTGCGTGCCACCTCCAGGTAGGTGACGGTGACCGCGTTGTTCACGTGACCCATGGCGTCCAAATCGCGGAAACGCACCTCAATGGGGTAACGGAAAACTCGCTCCATAGCGGAAACCTCCAGTTTCAAGCCCGTCGCAGAGCCAGGGCCCGCAGGCGGTTAAGGCAGGAACGCGCCGCCTTTCTTCCAGCCTCCACCGCTTCGGTAAGCCGACGGAACTCCGACCAGTGCATGCCCCAAACCTCCGGGCGGATCACCAGGTCCGCGGAAGCCACCAGCACCTGCCGGAGGCGGGCGTGGGTCATGACGTTGGCGCGCATGAGCACCCGGGGCACCGTGATGCGCCTGGGGTCTTCGTCAGGATCGGGGAGATCGCCCACGTCCACCGCCACCACCGGTCGTGGGACCAGGCCCCGGGCTTCCTCCACCGGCACCTCCGCCACCACCCCGCCGTCCAGCACGTAGCGGCCGTCCAGGCCATAGGGAGGCACCACTCCGGGGACTGCAGAAGAAGCTGCCACTGCCTGCCGCAGATCCCCCCGGGTTAAGGCCACAGCCTTGCCGGTGGCAAAATCGGTGACCACCGCCGCAAACGGTTGGGGCAGGGATTCGATCCTCGCTTGGGGGATCAAGAACGCCACCGCGCGCTCCAGGTCTTCATGCTCCACCAACCCCCGTCGGTGCAGCGCCAGGGCCACCTGTGCCCCCTGCTGGAGGCGCTGGGCAAAGGACAGAAGCAGGTTATCGCGGCTGGAAACCTCCTCGGTGAGCCGCACCTCGGGCAGGTGCGAGGGGAAGTCGGAAGCCAGAAACTCCTCCCACCGCTTGACGACCTCTTGGGTGTTTCCCAGGGTGAGCCACATGGCCCCCACCACCGCGCCCGCGCTGGTTCCGGCGATACCCGCCACCGGGATACCCGCCTCTTCAATGACCTCTAAAACCCCCAAGTGGGCCAGGCCCCGAGCCCCGCCCCCTCCCAACGCCAGCACCACACCCTGGCGGGGACCGCGGCGGAACAGGAAATCCAGAAAACCCACAGGCTGAAATACTAGCGCAGCAATGCCAGAAACGCGCGGGGTGGCGCTCGCTTGATAGCCTTTGGGACCTTGTACCGACAAAGAACTTGTCGTATCGTGAGCAAGACCCCGGCGGCTGGCCGGGAACGGAGGGTCTCATGGCGTTCCTCCCGTGGGCTATTGGCGTTTTCGTTGTGGTTTTGGCCTTTGCGCTCTGGGCCTTCAATTACCGCAAGGTAGGTCCCAACCAGGTGCTGGTCATCTCCGGCCGCACATCCACCGTCATCGAGCCCGATGGGCGAAGGCGCAGGGTGGGCTACCGCCTGCAGGTGGGGGGCGGGACCTTTGTGATGCCGCTTTTGGAATCGGTGCAGGTTTTGCCCCTGGACGTCATTTCCGTTTCCATCCGCTGTCCCGAGGTCCTCACCGCCCATGGGGTGATCATTGCCGCGGAAGCCTTTGGTCAGGTCAAGGTGTCTTCCGACGAGCGACGGCTGCACCGGGCGGTGGAGAACTTCCTTTCCCGAGGCACTGCAGGCATTGCTGCCGTGGCCCAGGAGGTTCTGGAAGGGCACATGCGCGCAGCCCTGGGGACCATGGCGGTGGAGGAAATTTACTCCCAGCGCGACCGCTTTGCCGAACGGGTGCGCAGCGCCGCGCAGGCGGATTTTGACCGCCTGGGCCTGGAGCTCCTGGCCTTTTCCCTGAAGGACATCACCGACAGCCAGGGCTACCTTGAGGCTTTGGGGGCCCGCCGCATTGCCGAGGTCAAGCGCGATGCGGCCATTGCCCAGGCGGAAACCGAGCGCGACGCCACCATCCGTGCCGCCCAGTACCGCAAGGAAGGGGACGTGGCGCGGCTGGCTGCGGAAGCCGAACTGGCGGCAGCCACCCGGGATTTTGAAATCCAGCGGGCGGAGTTCCAGGCGGCGGTGAACGCCAAGCGAGCGCAAGCGGAGCTGGCCTACGAGCTGGAGCGGGCCAAGCTTTTGGAGCAGGTGAAGCGCCAGGAGTACCAAATCAAGCTGGTGGAAAAGGAGCTGGCCACCAAGCTGGAGGAGCAGGAAATTGCCCTGCGTGAAAAGCACCTGGACGCCACCGTCAAGCGGCCGGCGGAAGCGGAAGCCTACCGCGCCAAGCTGGAGGCGGAAGCCGAAGCCTACCGCAAGGAACTGGAAGCCAAGGGGCGAGCCGCGGGCCTGCGGCTGGAAGCCCAGGTGCGCGCGGAAGCGTTGCGGGAGCAGGGAAAAGCCGAAGCCGAAGCCATGCGGGAAAAGGCCGCGGCGTGGCGGGACTACACCCAGGCCGCTTTGGCCGAGATGGTCATTCAAAAGCTGCCGGAGCTGGCCCGGGCGGTGGCCGAGCCGCTGTCCAAGGTGGACCGCATCGTCATGGTGGGGGATGCTTCCGGTACCAGCAAGCTCACCGGTCAGGTGGCCGAGGTGTTGGCCCAGCTGCCCACTGTGGTGGAATCGCTCACCGGTGTGAAGCTTGCCGACTTTTTGGCGCAAAAAACCGCGCCAAAAGAAGAGAAGGACTCGTAAGGGAAAAGACGTACCATGCCCTCGGAGCGCGCGAACCAAATTCAGCTTTCCCCCACCATGCGCATTGCCGCCCGGGCCCTGGCCATGAAGGCCCAAGGCATTGACGTGGTGGATTTTTCGGTGGGTGAACCGGATTTCCCCACACCTGAAAAGATCAAGAAGGCGGCCAAGCAGGCGCTGGATGCCAACTTCACCAAGTACACCGCCAACGACGGCATTCCTGAGCTGCGTCAGGCCATTTGCCGCAAGCTGGAACGGGAAAACGGCCTGCGCTTTTCCCCCGACGAGGTGCTGGTGTCCCCGGGGGCGAAAGCCGCGCTCTTTTGCGTGGTCATGGCCCTGGTGGACGAAGGGGACGACGTCATCATCCCCAGCCCTTGCTGGGTTTCCTACCCCGACCAGGTGCGTTTGGCCAAGGGCAACCCCGTGTTCGTGCGCACCCGGGAAGAGGATGGCTTCCACCTTAGGGCCCGGGACCTGGCGGAGGCCATCACCCCCAACACCAGGGTTTTGATCCTCAACTACCCCTGCAACCCCACCGGCGCCGTGTACACCCGCGAGGAGCTGGAGGAAATCGGCGAGATTTGCCGGAGGGAAGGGATTTGGGTCATCGCCGACGAAATTTACGAAAAGCTTATTTACGACGGGCGCCGCTTTACCTCCATTGCCGCCGCAGTGCCGGCGCTGGCCAAACAGACCGTCATCATCAACGGGTTTTCCAAGGCCTTTTCCATGACCGGCTGGCGCCTGGGCTACGCCGCTGGTCCCCGGGAGATTATTGCCGCCGCCTCCAAGATCCAGTCGCACAACACCTCCAACGCCACCTCTTTCGTGCAAAAAGCCGGGGTGGTGGCGCTGGAGGAGTGCGAGCTGGAGGTGGAGCGTATGCGGGTGGAGTTTGAGCGGCGGCGCAACCTGGTGATTCAGGGTCTGTCGCGCATCCCCGGTCTTTCTTGCCCGGTTCCGGAAGGGGCGTTTTACGCCATGCCCAACGTCAGCCGCTTTTTGGACAAGGAGTTTTCCGGCTCTCCGGTGCGCAACACCTACGGCCTTGCCTACTATCTGCTGAAAGAGGCCAAGCTGGCGGTGGTTCCGGGGGATGCGTTCATGGCCCCGGAGCACATCCGCATTTCCTTTGCCACCTCCGAGGAGCGCATCCGCGAGGGGCTGAAACGCTTGAGCGATGCTTTAGCCAAGCTGGAGGAACCCAAGCGGACCAGGCCGCGGGTGCTCAACAACGTCATCACCAAGGTCAACGACTACCTGCCCGTCCGTCCCATCCGCGAGCTTGCCGAACGCAACGCGCTCCTGGAGGAAGCGGAGCGCTCCCTGCCGGCGGATAGCCTGTTCGTCTGGAACGCATTGGTGGGTGGAGTGGTGGTGCAGCTGCGCACCAACTCCCCGCATCTGGCGGACTTCTTTCAGGAGAACTTCTGGCCTTCTCCCCTGGAAGGGGGGCCCGAGCCCCACGCTGTGGTCTACGCGGTTAAAGAGGCCCCGGGGAGGGAGCCCTCGGCAGCGGTGAGCTTTGCCACCGACACGGGTTTTGTTTGGAACACCGCTTTTTACGGCCAAACCCGGGAAATGGCGTTGCTTTTAGCGGCGGAAGTGGTGGCCCGCACCCAGGGGGCCCTCTGGGCCCACGGGGCAGCGGTGGCTCTGGGTGAAAGGGGCGTTCTGGTTTTTGGCGCACCGGGGAGTGGCCGGACGGCCCTTTTGGCGCAGCTCCTGCGGGAGCACGGGGGGCGGCTTTTGGCCGCCGACGGGGTTCTGGTGCGCTTTGGGCCGCGGGCCACGGTGCTGGACGGCCTTGAGCGGAAGCTCTACCTGAAAGCAAAATGGACCAGGCACCTGCCCACGCTGAGCCGGTTTTTTGATCGCGCCAAGCTGGAAAACATGGCCACCGAGCGCGCGCTTTGCACCGTGGACCACGGTGAGCGCGATTGCCCCCTGGATTTGGGTGCTCCCGTGTGCCTGGAGGCCTCGGCTAAGGGTCGGATGATGCTGGATCCGTTCTGGCTAGGGGGGACCCGTCAGGCGGAAGCGGCAGCGGTGGTTTTCCTGGCCAAGGACCCCTTGACCGCCAGGCCACGCCCCCTCTCGCCCGAGGACGCCCTGCGGCTTTTGGCCAGCGGCAGCTTGCCGGGGCAGGTAGGAGCTGCCCGTCCCTATTTGAACCCGCACCTGCCGCCGTTGGCCGCGGAGCAGGAGCAGCGCATGCGGGCGCAGTATGCCCGGCTGCTGTCGCAGGTGAAGAGCTTCCTTCTCCCCGCGGATCTTTCCCCGGAGGCCGCGGCCCAGCAGCTTTTGGCTCTTCTGGCGTAGGAAACGGCTAGGTTGAGGAGCTACCGGCAAGCTGCGATGCAGCTGAAGGTCTGCCCGGAGGGGGTGCGGACGGTTTTCCCTTCTGAGGTCTCCTCCTTCTGGTAGCCCGCAAGCGAAGGCATCACCGCGGCCAGGGCCCGCCGGGCACGCCAGCGGGAGAGGTGGAACTCCTGCCAGGGTGCCGGGGCGTTCCAGTTCCGGTGACGCCAGGTCCAGCAGATAAGCGAGGCTCCCAGCGCTTCCCGGCTGCTCTGGGGCAGGCGGGGATCCTGGAACAAACGGCTCATAGCGGGAACGGCGTCGGAGGAAAGGTACGCCAGGTAAGCCACGTCCAAGTTGGCCCCGGAAGCAAACCTCGCCACGTTGGCCCTGGCTACCCGGGCGTCAACGCTGGAGGCCACGAGATGGGCGGAAAAACCAACGGCCGAAAGCAGCAAACCGTGAACCACCCACCGCCTGGCCTTGGCCAGCTCCAGCGCCAGCACTGCTCCCAACGCCACCCCAATCCACACCATGAGGGTGTGAGCGTAAAGCCGGGCACGGGTAAAACCGTAAGCTTCCTCGTAAAGGCCCAGGCGCTGGAAGGCCGAAAGCAGGATCACGCCCACCAGCAAAACCAGCAGCACCGAAAGCGCTAAAAACAGGCGCTGCCCGCGTGCGCTTTGCTGCTCGGTGGACCTTTGCAAGCCCAGGATCAGCACCAAACTCAAGAAGGCCACAGCCAGCAGCTCGCCAAACCCGCGACGGGCGTACTCGGAATAGGTGAGCCCGAGCTCCTCCAGGTTAGCCTTGCCCGCAAAGAAATAGCGAACCTGAATAAGCACGAAGAAGGAAAACAGCACATCCACCGCGGCCAGCACCACGTTGGCCTCGATTCCCCCGAGGAACGAAGAAACGGTCCCATGCTGCCGGCTTTGGGCTGGCTCTTTTTCGGTTTCCCGGGCCACGAAGGTAAAGACACCCACCAGCAGGTACGCCCCAAACAGCATGTAGCTCAAGCGAAAAACCGCTTCCGCCAGAGCCCGGAAGGAAAACCATGAAGCGAGATACCGGGCAAAAACCGCATCGGCTCGTGCAAGGAGCAAAGCAAAAAGGCCTGTTACCGGCAGCGCCACCAGCAGGCCGCGCACCACCGGCGCTATCCAGCCCGGTTTGGGTGCCGGCTCGCCTTGCCCCGGCGATGGGTTAGGGGATCGGTAAATGAAGCCGTGAGCCACGGCGGTGGTCAGCAACTTCAAGAAGGACCACAGGGTTTGCCAGACGTCCGTCCGCCACCATTCGCTTGTCCGGTAGTACACGGCCAGGAGGCCCATGAAAAGCAAAACCCAGGCACAGCTCAGCACATGCGCCAGCGGTTCCAGCCTACAGAACGACCCCCAGGCGAAAAACCCCAACGGCAGGACCAGGAGAAACACCGAGGGGGCCGGCCGGTGGCCCTCCTTTCCAAGCACCAAGAACCCCCCAGCTACGCAAAGAACGGCAAAGAGGGGAAAGTTGATGCCGTGGTCAACGTTCCAAAAGAGCCTATCGAACGCTAGGGCCAGGAGCCCCGCCACAAGCCAGTACCTCGATCGCTCTTTCACCGGCTCCTCCGCAACCGTTTTACCACCGTGCCTACCGCGGGCACCATCCCGCTTTTCCTGTACCCACCAAACCCGACTTTAACCATGCACGTTGCCCCTTGCTAAAGAAAAAACCATGCCCACAAGACAAAGCAGCGACGCCACCCAGAGGTTGGCCTGCATCCCGGGCACCAAAAGCTTTCCGGCTTGCGTATCGAGGCTGCTCGCGGGGAGGAAGAAGCTGGCCAGAACCAGGCTTCCGGCCTGGCCGGTGAGCCTCATGAGCGCCAGGGTGGCGGAAGCCGCCGAAAGCAACTTGGTTGGAGCCTGGCCCATCACCGCATGGGTGTTGGGGGATGAAAACAGCGCAAAGCCAATGCCTAAAAGCGCAAGCCCCGAGATTACCTGGAAAAGCGAAACCCGGAGTTGGGCAGAGCTCAACACCAGCAAACCCCCGGCGGTGAGGGCCATGCCGGCGGAGGCCACCCACCGCGGCTCCCACCGATCCGAGACGCTGCCGGCCACGGGGGAAAGCAGCGCCATGAGCAGCGGCTGGGCGAGGAGGAGAAAGCCGGTGGCCTTGGGGGAAAGCCCGCCCACCACCTGCAGGTAAAGGGCCAGGAACAGCGAAACCGAAAAGGTAGCGGCGTAATGGATCAACGCCGCCAGGTTGGAAAAGGTAAAGGCGGTGTTGCGAAAAAGGGCTGGCTCCAGGGGTAAGTTCGAGGAACCCCGGAAGGAAAGGACAACGGCAATGGCTCCCAGTGCGGCCAGGGCGGCAAAGCGCCCCTGAACGCGGGTCATGGCCAGGCCACCCAGGACCAGGGAAACGCCTGCGGCAAAAAGCCAGAGGCTGGCGGGCTGAGCCACGCCTTCCCGCGGGCTCTTTTCCCTCCCCCAGGGACGGGCCAGAGCCCAACCGCCCAGAGCCAAGAGCGCTGAAGCGCCAAAGACGCTGCGCCAGCCTAGGTGCTGGGTGAGCAGGCCGCCGGTGGGGGGCCCCAGGGTAAGCCCCAGGTACACCGCAGCGGTGTTGGCTCCCAGGAGCTTCCCCTTTTGCCCCGCCGGTGCCACCTGGGCCACCAGAGCCACGGCGGTGGCAAAGGTAGCGGCAGCAGCCACCCCTTGCGCTGCCCGCACCAGCAAAAGCGCCGGCACCGACCGGGTAAAGATCGCTGCCGCCGAGCAGAGAGCTTGTCCCAAAAGCCCCCAGGTGAACACCCGGGCGCGGCCGCAGGCATCGGCCCAGCGTCCCAGGGGCACCAGCATGCCGGCGGCGGCAATGAGGAAGGCGTTGACGATTAACCCAAGCTCAAAGGCGGTGGCCTGGAGCTCCCGGCCAATCACCGGCAGGGCCACGTTCAGGGAGGACCCCAAAAAAGGCGGTAAGAACGAACCCAGAGCTGTAGCCCACAACAGCGGACGGTGATCTTGGATGAAACCCGCAGGGCTTGCCGTCTGCACGCCAAGAGTTTACGCGGTGCAGTGGCCTTACGTTGCGCTAGCTCTCCGAGGCAGCCTCGGCAGCACCGGCGGAGCCGCTAGCCCCCGCGCGGCAGCGGCGTTCCACCTCGGGGACCAGGCGCTGGCGGATGGCGTCGCGGACCGTGCGATAGGCCTCTTCCTGTATCTCCCGAGGTCCCCCCACCAGGGCAGGGTCAGGGAACGAAATGTGGATTTGTTCCTTGGCGCCGGGAAAGTAGGGGCATTCTTCCCGGGCGCTGTCGCAAACGGTGATGACCAAATCCCAGGTGTCATTGGCAAATTGGGCCACCGATTTTGACCGCTGGCGAGAAATGATGACTCCTTCTTCGGCCATGACCTTGATGGCCATGGGGTGAACATACCCCGCCGGGTGGGTCCCCGCAGAGGCCACCTCCACGCGGTCACCCAGGAGGTGACGCACCCAGCCTTCGGCCATTTGCGAGCGGCAGGAGTTGCCGGTGCAGAGGATCAAGACCCTGTATTTCTGCATTTCAACCCCCGGGACAGTTTATCAGCTAATCGCCAATGATCTTGATGAGCACCCGCTTGGGCCTTTGCCCATCGAACTCGCCGTAAAAGATCTGCTCCCAGGGGCCAAAGTGCAGTTGGCCGTTGGTGATGGCCACCACCACCTCGCGGCCCATGATTTGCCTTTTGGCGTGGGCGTCGCCGTTGTCCTCGCCGGTGCGGTTGTGTTCCCACCGCTTCACATCGTGGGGGGCCAGCTCCTCCAGCCAGCGGGCGAAGTCCCGGTGCAAGCCCGGTTCGTCGTCGTTGATGAAGACGCTGGCGGTGATGTGCATGGCGTTCACCAGGCAAAGCCCTTCCCGCACCCCCGATTCGGCTACGGCCTTTTCCACCTCCGGGGTGATGTTGATGAAGGCCACCCGGGTGGGCGTGTGGAACGTCAGGGTTTTGGTGTAGGACTTCATGGGCCTTTTGCCTCCCTGCAAACTGTAACTTACCCGGCAAGGCCCACGTACAATGGGCCCGTGAGCGAAGACACCCGCCGGGTTTTGCTGGTGGCAGCGGTGCTGGTCCTGTTGGTGGCCGCGGTTTTGGCGTTTTGGCGCCGGCACGAGAGTCTTCGCCCGCAGCTTCTGCAAGCTGCCGTGGTGTTCTGGGTGGAGGGTGAGGAGTGGGCCAGCGACGACGTGGGACCGCGCCAACCCCAGGAGCGGGTCTGGGCCGGTGTGTTGCTGCAGTTTCGCCAGGGGAAAAAACCGGCGCGTTTTCTGTGCCCCTTTCCCAAGGTCCGCTGGCAAGGGCAGGAGCTGCACCCGGAGCCTTTGGCCGCCTGGCCCTCGGCGTATGGGTTTTTGAAAGCCCAGTGGTTCACGCTGGAGCCGGCTTTCTTCGGCTGGGAAGGCGTCAACGCCGGAAGTGCTGACAAGCTTGCGTACGGGGAGTTTGCCGCCCCGGAAATGGGGAGCGAGCTCAAAGCGCCAGTCACCAGCGAAGCCCACAACGACGACTTCCTCACCCAGCCCGTGGCCGGCAACACCTTAATTGGGGGTGTGACCCGCTTCAAGGTCAAGGTGGGTGCCTACGCCCGCCCGCAGGACCTTCTCCCCTGGGCCAGCGTTTCCTCCCCGGGGGCCAGGGAGGTGGCGGAGGTTCCCGCTCTCTGGCGGTTGGCCGAGGTTCCGGAAGGCGTGAACCCCAGGGTGAGCCTGGCCTTTCGCCGTGGGGTTTTTAGCTTTGCACCGGGGGTTTGGCCCGAGGGCGGCCCCGGTTGGCCCCTGCCCCTTTCCCCCCGGGAGCTGGTGGTGCGGCACCTGATCATGACCCCCCAGGCGGTGGCGGCCCTGGCGGCGGTGGGGGATCCCCTGGCGGAGCCGTGGGGACCGCCGCAGCGGTTGGTGGTGGGGGATGGGCTCTGGCTTTCGGAGGGTGGGCGGCCTTTGCGTTGGCGGAACGATGTGCTTCCCGGGGATGCGGTGAGCTGGTCCGGGCGGTGGGCGGTGCTGTGGGCCGATGACGGCAACGGCACCCTGGACTTTCCAGACACCGTGCTTCTGGCGTGGATGCAGCCCCCCCGGCTTTTGACCTTGGGTGAAGTGGCTGCCGCAACCCGCAGCCTGGAGCTGCGCCGGGTGGTGAGGGGGGCACCGTGAGCTCCCGGGGCCTGGTGGTTTTGGCGGATGGAGCCCAGGCGGCCTTTTGCGCCGGGGTGGTGGCGCAGCTTACCGCTTCCGGCCGCCGGTGGGGGGAAGCTGCCGCTGCTGGGCTTGCGGCGCAGGTGGCGCTTTTGGCTCTGGCCGGAGAAGCCGAGGAGGCGGCCCGGCGCTTTTTGCGTCTGGCCCAGGAGGGGGCGGCGTTGTTCCGTCCGGCCTTGGCCTACGCCCGCGAGGGTCTCAACGAGGGTTTCCTGCTGCTGCCCGATCCTTTCCGCCTTTCCGGGTGGCTTTCCCCGGCGGCCCTGGGGGAGTACCTGGCCCCGGAAACGGCCCTGGCGGGAAGGGTCAAGCTTTGGCTTTGCACGGAAGACCTGGCCTCCGGCCAGAGGGGCTGGAGGGAGCTCACCCACGGCGGGAGGCTTTCCGAGGCAGCGGCTTTCCCCTGGGGCTTCCCGCCGGCTGCTGGCCTTTGGGGTGGAGTAGGGGCCTGTGCGGAGCTGGATTTCCCGCCGCTTTCCTCGCCGGAGGTGGACGTGGTGTGTGGGTTTCCGTGGCCAGCGGTGGAGCGGCCGGGCCTCGGTAACGCCCTTTTGGCCACCGTGCAACGGCGGGAGGAAATTGCCGCCGCCTTGACCGTGACGCGGTGGGCTGGCCAACGTTCTGGGTTGCAGGTCTTTGCCCCCACCCAGGAGCAGTACGCGGCTTTTACCCGGCGGGATGGGGCTTTGTTGGGGGTGGAGTACCCGCTGCCGGTGGAGCACAACGCCGAGCTGGTCTCCCTCATGGTGGAGTTTGGCCGCTTCGTCGGCGCGCAACAGGGAGGGTAAGCATGCGCTTTTTAGCCGGAGTTCTTACGGTTGGATTGGCAGTGGCGGTTCACGGTGAAGAGGTGCGGTTGGCCCGTTTCCCGGCCCCTTCGCCGGATGGGCAAACGGTGGTTTTTAGCTGGCAGGGCGACCTGTGGGCGGTGCCCGCCCAGGGGGGGCGAGCCCAGCGGCTCACCGCCGACCCCGGCTACGACTGGGGCGCCGTTTGGGATGCCAGCGGGCGCTTTTTGGCTTTTGCTTCCGATCGGGAGGGCAGCGACGACGTGCTGCTGTTGTCCTGGCCCGAAGGGAGGACCAAGCGTTTGACCTTCCACGAAGCGGCCGACATTCCCCAGGGCTTCCAGGGCTCCGGGGTAGTGTTCGTTTCCCGCCGCCATGAGGCGTGGAACCGCAAAAACACCGTCTACACCGTGGCGGTCACCGGGGGCACCGAAAAGCTGCTCACGAAGATCCTCGCCCTGGAGGCGGTGCCCTCGCCGGATGGGCGTTTTCTCGCCCTGGTACGCGGTAGCACCCCGGACAGCCGCCGGCATTACCGGGGTTCGGCCAACCGCGACCTCTGGCTTTTGGAGCTGCAAACCGGAAACCTGGTGAGGCTTACCGAAACCCTGTGGGATGAGGATCACGTCTCCTGGGCCGGTAGCGACGCGTTGATTTTCCGTTCGGACAACGGTGGCGATGACCGCAACGTGTTCCGCCTGAACCTCGCCGACCGCAAGCTCACGCAGCTCACCCACCACCAGGGCGGGGACGTGCGCTACCCCAAGGCCTCGGCCAACGGGGCCATCGTGGCCTACGAGTTTGGCGATGGGCTTTACGTGGTTTCCGCCAGTGGCGGCGAGCCCCGGCGCCTGGCGGTGGAGGTGGCCACCGACGCGCTGGAAGACGACATGGAGCGGGCAGTGCTGCGGGATCAAGCCTCAGAGGTGGTGCCCTCTCCCGACGGCAGCCAGGTGGCCCTGGTGGTGCGCGGGGACGTGTACGTCACGGCCAGGAGGAGCAAGGAGCTTTCCGCCATTTCCGGGCCGGTCACGGTGCGGGTGACCCACACGCCGGCGTGGGAAAGGGATGTGACCTGGACCCCCGATGGCAAAGCCCTCTTTTACGCTTCCGACCGCTTTGGCCAGTACGACCTCTTCCGAGCGGAGCCGGCCAGCGGCAGCTCCTTCGTGAAGGCCACCTCGTTCCGGGAGGAGCGGTTGACCGCGTCCGATGAAGACGAGCGCAAGCCGCGGGTTTCCCCCGACGGCAAGCTCCTGGCGTACCTGGTGGGGAAGGGGAACCTCACGGTCGCCGAGCTTTCCGGCCGCAACCCCAGGACGCTTTTCACCCACTGGGGGGACGTGGAGTTTGCCTTTTCCCCGGATAGCCAGTGGATTGCCTTTTCCCGCGACGACGAGCACTTCAACACCGATATCTTCATCATCCCCGTGGCCGGCGGGCAGGCGGTAAACGTGAGCCAGCACCCGGACGAGGACCGCAACCCCGTATGGTCCCCGGACGGCCGGCGTCTCTACTGGCTTTCCCGTCGGCACGAGCGCACCTTCGACCTGTGGGCGGTGTACCTCACCAAGGCCGACCACGAGCGAACGCCGGAGCAATGGGTAGCGCTCTTCGAGGAGGAAGACAAGGCGGCCAAGAAGGATGAGGCCAAGGGCGAAAAAAAAGTCACGGTGCGCATTGACTTTCCGGGCATCAACGAGCGGGCCCGGGCGGTCACGGAGCTTCCGGGTGACGAGGGCGAGTTTGTGGTGGCCAGCGATGCCCGCACCGTGGTTTTTGTGGCCGAGCCCGATGGCCAACGGGACCTCTACAAGGTGCGGTTTGACGGGAAGGAGCTCAAGCGCCTCACCGAGTCGGACGCCCGGCCCTCGCAGTTGGCCTTCCTCAAGGAGGGCAAGCTGGTTCTGTACCGGGGGGCCAAGGGCACGGTGGAAAGCGTGAATCTGGAAGGCAAACCGGGGGACCCGGTGAAGTTTGAGGCGCTCTTTACCGTGTCGCGGAGGGCTTTGCGCGCCCAGGTGTTCCAGGAAGCCTGGCGGGAGCTGGATCGCAACTTCTACGATCCGCACTTCCACGGTTACAACTGGCGGGCCATCGGTGAGCGCTACCAGAAGCTCAGCGATGTGGCCTTTGCCGACCGCGATTTCGAGCAGGTGGTGAACTGGATGCTGGGGGAGCTCAACGCCTCCCACATGGGCTTCCGCCGCAACGAACGGGGGGAGCCGGTGCAAACCGGCGTGCTGGGTGTGGAGGTGGAGCCCGCTGCCGACGGCCTGGGTGTGATCGTTACCGAAGTGCTGGAGGATACCCCTGCGGCCCGGGAGGACGTGGGCCTTAAGGTGGGGGACCGCATCCTGGCGGTGAACGGCGAACCCGTGAACGCCCAGCGCAACTTCTTCGCGCTTCTGGAAGGCATGGTGGGCCACCCGGTGAGGCTCACGGTGAAAAACCCGGCGGGGGAGCGGGAGGTTACCGTTAAACCGGCCAGCTTGGACGAGGTGCGGCAGGCCCGCTACCGTGCCTGGGTGAAGGAGCGGCGGGCCATCGTGGAGAAGCTTTCCGGCGGCAAGCTGGGCTACATCCACATTCAAGGCATGGACGCGCCTTCCCTGGAGGAGTTCCAGCGGGAGCTGTTTGCCGCCGCGTCCGGCAAGCAGGGGCTTTTAATTGACGTGCGCAACAACGGCGGCGGCTGGACCACCGATTACCTCATGGCCATCCTCAACGTGAAGCGGCACGCCTGGACCGTCCCCCGGGGCATGGACCCGTCCCTTCGCGGTTACCCCCAGGACCGCCTGCCGTTGCCGGCGTGGACGCGCCCGGCGGCAGCCCTTTGCGACGAAGCCAGCTACTCCAACGCCGAAATCTTCTCCTGGGCGTTCAAGACCTTAAAACGCGGGCCGCTGGTGGGCATGACCACCTTTGGGGCGGTAATTTCTACCGGTGGCACCCGCTTAATTGACGGTTCCTTCGTGCGTTTGCCTTTCCGCGGCTGGTACGTGGCGGGTTCGGGGATCAACATGGAGCGCCAGGGCTGTGAACCCGACGTTTTGGTTTTCCAACCGCCCCAGCAGGATTTGGACAAGGAGAACGACGCCCAGCTGGCCAGAGCGGTGGAGGTGCTTTTGGCCCAGCTCCCCGCCGATCCCAGGGACCTGCCGTGGTAGCTGGGCAGCAGCGAAAAGAGGGTTTTTCAGGCCTGGCCTGCGGCTAAAAAAAACCGGGGCCTTGCGGCCCCGGGTCGTACAGAAGGGTGAGGAGGTCAAAGGCCCAAACTGAAGCCCAGGTAGTAATGCCGCGGGGCTGCGGGGATGAACTGTGGCTCCCCGTAGTCCACGTAGCCAAAGGCGGTGTACTTCTTGTCCAGGAGGTTGTTCACCCGGAGCTCCGCACCGAGCTGAGAAAGCCCCAGGGTGGTGGCCAGCTCCGGCAGCGGGCGGCGGAGGGTGAGGTCCACCACCGCAAAGCCAGGGTTCACCAGCGGCACGTAGCCCGGCTGGCGGCGGGCCTCGGGGTTCTTGCGGTTGTCCTGGGTGTTGTCCAGGTAAAAGCGGTCCACGGCCCGCAGGGTAAGGGCGGCCTGGAAGCCCGCCAGCTGGCCGCGGGCGGTGACCAGCAGCAGCGTGTCGGGATAGCCGGCAATGCGGTTGCCGTCGTAAGAGGTGAACGTGCCGTCATAGCCGTACTCGCGGTAGCGGGTAAAGGTGTTGCGGGAAAGCGTGAGCGCCGCATCCACACCAAAGTTGGGTGAAGGCGACCAGCTCCCCTCCAGCTCCAGGCCCTTGTGCACCGAGCGCGCGCCGTTGCCGTAAATGGGCACGCCGCTGTCATCGAGAGCGCCGGCCCACACGATTTCGTTGGCAAAGCGCATGTAAAAAGCGTTAACGCGGGCGGAAAAGCGCTCGCCCCGCAGGCGGTAGCCGGCCTCCCAGTCCCACACGTCCTCGGGGTCCAGGTACGCCCGGGTGCCGTAGTAGTCCTGGGGGTCGTAAAGCTGGCGGAAGTTGGGCTCCCGCATGCCCCGGGCCACGTTGAGATAAGCCTCCTGCCCTTCCTTCACCCGCCACAAAAGCCCCGCTTGCGGCAGCAGGAAGTCAAAGTTGTCGGTAAAGGCCTGCCCCTTGAGCCGGTCCTTGGAAAGCTCGTAGCGGTGATGGGCGTAGCCCAAACCGGCTACCGCCAGGAGGTCATCGGTAAGCCTGTACGAGGCCTTGAGGCGAAGAGCTGAGCTCTGCTTGTCCACCTGGTAGTCGTAGTAGCGGCGGTTGGGGGGAACGCCCGGCGGGTAGTACTGGGCCCAGGTCACCTGCCCGTAGTGGTGGGCCTTGTGGAGGCGCAGCTCACCGGCCAGCTCCAGCGCCCAGTTGCCCTTTTGCCAGGAAAGGGTAGGCACCCAGCCGGCATCCCACTCGTCCACCGTGCGCCGGCGCACCAGGTCGGTGCGGCGGATGACGGTGCCGTCGGGCAACGTGATGTTGGGCAGGTTGTACTCCACCAGCTTGCGGTTGGTCTTGAACTGATCGTAGTAGCCGTCCCCCTGGAACAGGTAAAACGTTTGCGTGAGTTCGGTGTTGGGGGAAAGCCGCAGCTCGGAAATTAGCTGGAAATGGGGCTGGTGGAAGTTGTCAATTTCTCCGGGGTAGGTCAGGGGGTTGAACTTACGGTCCCTATCCGCATTTCCGGTGCGCCCACCTTCCAGCACCGACTTGGGGATGCCGTAGTACGCCAGGTGGGTTTGCTCGGGACCCCCGAAGAGCACCAGCCGGGTGCGGGAGCGCTGGCCGAAGTGGCTTAAGGAGAAAAAGTAGTTCCACATGTCCACCCAGGACTGGTCGCGGTAGCCATCGGTAGTGATCTTGGAGTAGCGGGCGGTAAGGGCCCACTGTCCGCCCACCAGGCCCGAGTCGTAGCGCAACGTGAGCCTCTGGGTGTTGTAAGAGCCGGCCCCCAGGTGCAACTGGAAGGAAGGCTCCATGCTGGCGGGGGCGGTGGTGATGTCCACCGCGCCTCCCATCCCCGAAAGCCCGAAAACACCGCGCTGCACCTGAATGTCCCCGGCGGTGGCCAGAAAATCGGCCAGGTCAATGAAGAACAGCTCGCCCGACTCGGCGTCGTTGAGGGGAGCGCCGTTAAGGCTCACTCGGGTGCGGGCCTGGCCAAAACCGCGAATGGTGAAGTAGCTGTAGCCGATGCCGTGGCCGTTGTCGTTGTAGGCAAAAAACCCCGGCACCGTGGCTGCCAAAAGCATGGCGGGGTCCTGCCCGTAGTAGCTTTCCTCAATGCGCTCCCTGGGCAGGTTGGTGAAGGTGGCGGGGTCCTTGCCAGTTTGGGCGCGGCTGGCCCTCACCTCCACCTGCTCGGTAAACGGCCTCACCGGCGCCAGCGAAAGCTCCAGCGCCGGGGCGGGCAAGGTGACCCGCTGGTTTACGGGGTAATACCCCGGGTACGTCACCACCAGGGTGAGCTGGGCTTGCGCCCCCACCTCCAGCACGAACTGGCCTTGCCCGTCGGTGGTGGCGGAAAGCCCCAGCTCGCGCACCTCCAGCTTGGCCCCGGCCAGTGGTTTGCCGGTATCGCTGGCGAGCACGCGCCCTTTGAGCTCCGCCGCCGCCGTCGGGAGGGTGGTGGTGACCAACAAAAAAAGCGCCAAAACAACCTTTCTCATGGTTTCCTCCTCCCCCGGGCAGGCGGGGGAAAAGAGGTCGAGGTGGTTTGGCGCCTCGGCTCCGTTCCCTCCGCCGGTATGACCCGGATCAGGTTCCAAGGGTGTGATCTCAGCCCCGCACCATTCGCTCTGCACATTCGGCTTGCTATGCCCCCAGTAGCCCGTTATTGGCCGGTCCCTGGCAGGCACAGCGCACCGAAGCGAATGGTGCGGGGCACCCCTACGGATGCCTCACGTTTCGTGAGCTTTCAAAGAACCAAAAGCATACTAGGCCCGCCCTTCCGGCGTGTCAAGGTGGCGCTGCCCCCACGTGCGTGGGGACTCCGCTTCATCTTTTCGATGATGGCCTCGGTCTCGCGCGGTCCATCCCCACGTGCGTGGGGACTCCACTGGCACATGCACCGGGGCGAGGGCTTTTCGCGGTCCATCCCCACGTGCGTGGGGACTCCGCCTCCATGGCCTCCACCATGCCCAGCAACGCCGGTCCATCCCCACGTGCGTGGGGACTCCGCACGGGCGGCGCACAAGGGGGTGGCCACGACCGGTCCATCCCCACGTGCGTGGGGACTCCTAAATTTATACGCCGCTTTGGTTTGCGGGTCCGGTCCATCCCCACGTGCGTGGGGACTCCCAGCCGCCTATCATCCTGCGCCCCGCGATGGTCGGTCCATCCCCACGTGCGTGGGGACTCCCTGGAGCTGCTCATATTTGGCCTCAGAGATTTCGGTCCATCCCCACGTGCGTGGGGACTCCCAAAGCACCGTAGCCGACATGATGAATGTGGTCGGTCCATCCCCACGTGC